>NZ_JBSFUU010000063.1:0-58810 GCF_053591955.1 Streptomyces sp. NPDC002845
GACGACCTCGCGCACCGCCCCCGCGGAGGTGCTCGTCAGGTCGGAGCGACCGATGGTCGCGGTGGTCTTCAGCTGCGGCTTGCCCGCGGGCACCGCGAGGCTTGCGGCCGGGTCGTCGGCGAAGCAGCTGGCCGCGGTGAGCAGCCACTCGGCGTCGACCAGGACACCGGAGCAGCCGCGGTCGTGGCCGCCGACGATGAGCTGCGCGGTGTAGGCGTAGGTGGTGTCGGCGTCGGCGACCGGGGTGCCGGTGACACCGAAAGCGGGGGCGGCACCCAGGGCGAACGAGCTCGCTGCCAGGGACGCGGCCAGCGCAGCACGGCTGATGGCCCAGGCCGACCCGGCGGTGGCGGGGCGCGCCGCGGCCGCGGTCTGACCACGCTTGTCGGATATACGCACGGAAGGTCCTTTACTTGCTGGAGCGGATCTCGACCAGCAGGTGGTCGCGCTTTTCGGGGTCGGCGGTCTCACCGACAGAGGTCCAAGAGTTCTTGGTGATGTCGAACGACTTCTTCTCGCTGTCGACCGTCATGTCGACCTCGGTGTCGTAGTCGTTGCCGCGGATGCCGTAGACCGCCTTCATCTCCAGCGTGAGGAAGCCGCCCTTGCCGGTGACGAGGAAGCACGTCGGGTCCGCGTTGGACCGCGACAGCACCTGCAGTTCACCCGCGGCCCCGGTGCAGTCCGCGAGTGTGATATGCCCGTCGCCGCGCTTGAGGAGGATCCCCGTCTCCTCGAAGATCTTGTCGGCCTGCGGGTAGGCGAAGTCCTCCACGGCGTAGCCGGGGGTCCCCTCCGCGGCCGGCGTGAGCTCGTCCGCCCCGCTCGCCCCCGAGCTCGACCAGATTGCTGCCGTTGCTGCGAAGGCGGCGGCACAGGTCGTCGCTATGGCGCGCCTGCTTATCTTCATGCCATTGCTCCGTCTCATAGATGAACTGCCACCGGTCTGAAACGGCGTGCGCCGCAGAATGCAATCAACAGAAGCGCTCGCCCGACGTGAATTAACACGGCCCGACGTGAGTGAACACGGGAATAGGGAATCGAGTGCCCGGGGACTCCCCTGATCCCTCCACAGACTCCCGGTGGTAAGCACATTAGAAGGCGCCTGGCGCACAGTTGTCCAACGTAAAAGTCCGGCATAACGTCACACAAGACCCCTCCTGTCTGTGATGCACGTCACTTCGCGGAATGGTTGTACGCGGCCGGATAACGGGTCGATAAGCGATCGGGAATTATATCGACCTGAAACCCTCGCGGGCGGTGCGTTCGACCGAAAACGAATAATTCGGACAGGCCGCCTCTGCCGCTGGATTAGTTTCTTATGCCTGTGCGAAACTCCTGTGCGACGCAGCGCGCGGAAAATGTCATAACAACTCCAGGGAGCGGGCTAAAGACCATGCAGGTGAAAAAACAATGGGACCGCAGGACCTTTCTTCGCGTGCTCGCCGGGGGGAGTGTCGCCGCGGCCGCAGGATCCCTGATAACCGCCCCGTCCGCGCACGCCGCAGGGACGGCGGACGGGGTGCCCACCACCGACCGCGGCAAGGTGCTTGAAGCCCTGCGGACCGGCGGGCGCGGCACCCGGGAAGCCGCCGCCCGCGCACTGGTCGGCACCGACGCCGACGTGGCCGACTTCCTGGCCAACCAGCTCGACCAACTGCTGGTGGAGGACGCGCGGGTCGCGGTCCTCACGATGCTCCCGTTCGCGGGCAAGGGCGTCTACAACGCCGCACAGACCGCGTTGTCCGGCACGGGAGCGGAGGTCCGTACGTTCCTGGCCTCCGGTTACCAGACGTCGCTGGCGGAGGACCGCCGGGTCGCTGTGCTGACCTTGATGAACAACGGCGGGCGGGCCATGAAGACCGCCGGCCAGAAGGCCCTGGACGACGGCAGCGCCAAGGCCCTTGACGACTTCCTGACCACCGGTCAGCACACCGCCCGGGCCGAGGACAACCGGGTGGACACCCTGACGATCATGTTCGCGGGCGGGCCCGAGGTCCAGAAGCAGGCGAACCGCGCACTGGACGCCGGCGCCGCGAACGTCGCCTGGTTCCTCGAGACCGGCCAGCACATCGCGCGCGCCCGCGACGAGGAGATGCTCTCCATCGCCGAGCTGGTGTGGCTGGTGGAGAAGGAGAGCAAGCGGGCCAAGGCCGAGACCGACGCCGCGAAGGAGGCCTCCGCGCAGGCCAAGGAGGCCGCGCGGCTGGCCAAGGAGGCCGCGCTCAAAGCACAGCAGGAGACCGAGGCCGCCCAGGGCGATGCGGCCAAGGCCAGCGCTGCCGCAGGCCGTGCGGCCTCCGCCGCGACCGGTGCCGCGCAGGCCGCACGGACCGCCATCGGCGCCTCCGTCACCGCGGTGTCCGCCTCCCGGCGGGCCGCGTCCGCCGCGAGCGCCGCCGCGTCGGCCGCCGCCGCTGCGGGGCGCGCCGCCGCCCGCGCCAACGGTGCCGCGACCGCCGCTTCGAAGGACGCCGGCCAGGCGCAGGCCGCGCGCGACGCCGCCGAGGCCGCTCTCGCCGCGGCGAACAACGCCCGTACGGCCGCCGCCGCCGCCGACCACGCGGCGACCGCCTCCGACGAGGCCGGCAACTCCGCCATCGCGGCCGCCTCCGCCGGGCAGAACGCCGCTGCGGCCGCCGCGGCCGCCGCCGCGGCGGCCGAGTACTCGGGTGTTTCCGCCGCCAAGGCGCAGGAAGCCCGTCAGGCCGCCGCCGTGGCGCAGCGGGCCGCGGACACCGCGACCGCGGCGGCCGGCCGGGCCACCACCCTCGCCGGCCGGGCGGCAACGGCCGCCCGCGCTGCCCGGGATGCCGCCAACAGAGCTGCGGTCCACGCCGAGAAGGCCGCCAGCTACGCCAACGCCGCAGCCGACCACGCCGGCGAGGCGCTCGACTACGCGAACCAGTCGACGACGCACGCCAACGCCGCCACCGAAGCGGCCGACAACGCCACCGACGCCGTACTGCAGGCGCAGTCGATCGAGCAGCTCACCCGGGACGCCGAAGCGGAGCAGCTGGCGGCCGAGGCCGAGCGCGCGGTGCTGGAGGCCCGGGAGCTCAAGGCGGCCGATGACGCCGCCCGGGCACGGGCCGAGAAAGTGCAGACCGAGCAGGCGGCGCTGGCGAAGGAGGCCACCGACCTCCTCGCGCAGGCGGACGCGGAGACCGACCAGGCCAAGAAGGTCACCCTCGGCCGGCAGGCCGCGGTGGCGATCCAGCGGCAGGACACCGGCGTGTGGACCGGGGAGGCCGCGGCACAGGCCCTCTCCGGCGCCGACGCCGACATGCTCGAGTGGCTGGAGACCGCACGGGTCAAGGCCGCGCAGATGGACGACCGGGACAAGGTCGTCGCTCTGGCCGAGTCCGGCAACGTCCACCTGGCCACGGCATCGCAGAACGTCCTGGCGGCGAACGACGCCGCTCAGGTCGAGCAGTTCCTGACGACCGGCGCTTACGAGGCGCAGGCCGAGGACTACCGCGTGCAGATCCTCGGTCTGATGAACGGGGCCAGCAAGGCCGTGACCGCGGCCGGCAACGCGGCCCTGGACGACGGCAGCCCGAAAGCCCTGCACGACTTCCTCATCAGCGGCTACGCCGCCGCGCAGGCGGAGGACGACCGCGTCACCATCCTCGCCACACTGGACCAGGGCGGCGACTGGTACAAGGCCACCGCCCAGGCCGCCCTCGAAGGCCCCGCGTGGATGGTCCGCTCGTTCGTGGAACGCGTCGGCATCCGGGCCACGCTGCTCGACCAGGACACGGCAACGCATGTCAATGCCGTACGGACGCTGATCGCGCAGGCCTCCCAGGTCGCCCAGGAGGCACAGCAGAACGCCGCCGAAGCGCAGAAGGCCGCCGCCGAAGCCCGCGATGCGGCCGCTGACGCCCAGGCCTGGGCCGACAAGGCCAATGCGTATGCGCTCAAGGCCTCGGACTATGCCAAGGACGCGCTGGCCTCGGCGAACCAGGCTCAGCAGTCCGCGGACGCGGCCTTCAACTCCGCCAAGAAGGCCAACGACGCGGCTGCCACCGCCCGCCAGGCCGGACGCCGCGCCAACTACTACGCGAACCAGGCGCTCGCCTCCGCCACCCGCGCCGCCGAAGCCGCCGCCAGCGCCCAGGCCGCCGCGGACCAGGCCTACGCCGACAAGATCGCTGCCGGAGAGTCCGCCGACGCTGCCAGGGCGGCCTCGGACGAGGCGAAGCGGGTCGCGGAGGACAAGTACCGCCAGGAACAGGCGCAGAAGGCGGCCGAGGCCAAGGCGAAGGCCGAAGCGGACGCCGAGAACGGCACGGACCCGTCCGCCAGCTCGACCCAGTGGCGCGATGTCCAGCCCTCCTTGGCCCAGGCCGAGAGCACGGACGACGCGATCAAGTACCTCAACATCGCCAGTGGTGTGTTCGGCATTGCCGCGGGCGTGGCCGCCTTCATCCCGGGCGGTCAAGTGGCGGTTCCGGTTCTCACCGCGCTCTCCTGGGGCTCCGGAATCCTGGCCGCTGGGCTGACCGGCGCCAAGTACGGCTGGACCAGCGACAAGTTCATCTCCGCCGTCGGCGGGCTCGCGGTCGCCGGTATCCTCGCCGGCCAGGGCTCCGTGGCGAAGTGGGGCCTGAGCTATGTCGACGACGGGATCTCCGCCGCGGCCCAGTCGGTCGGCAATGTGACCAAGCAGGTCACCGACTCGCTCGGTGGCGTAGCCGCAGGCGCCGCGTCGATCGTCGGCAGCCTGTTCGGATAGGTTCGCCCTACGGTGGCGGGGTGAGCCGTCGTCTCACCCCGCCACCGCATCAGATCTCTCGCATGGAGCACAGCGTGTCGAGCATTCCCTACGCCCCGGATCTCCCCCTGGCGCTCTGGTGGGTAATCGCCATCGCCGTATCAGTAGGATTCACCACCCTGTACTGGTCGGTTGCTGCAAACCGTGCGCAGCGCATCATGGCCATTACCGGCCTTCTGGTCGGGGTCTTTGGCACAGTCCTTTTCGGTGCCGCCAACGAATTCCATATCGGCCAGCTTCTGCCGATGTACAGCGGCATCATTACTGGACTCTGGCTCGGCGGGATCGGGCACCCGAGTGAACTCCGCGAGCTGAACCGCATCACTGCCGAGAAGGGGCCCGAGCATGCGCGCTGGTCTGGGCCGCTGGCTGCTCAGATGATAGCTAGCTTGACGATTTTCTTGGGGCTGGGAATCTGGTTCGCCGCCAGCGCCTGATCCAGCGGCCGTCAGGCATCACGGCCCAGCGCGGCCTCGAGCGCCGCGACCACCCAGGCGAACTCCTCGTGGTACTGCCGAGTGCGGCTACGTCCAGAGGTGGCGGGCGAGCGGGGTCGCTCTTGATCTCCGGCGGCAGTTCCTTGGGCGTTGCCTCGGCGGAGAACCCGGCCTGGATCTTGGGCACGCCGTAGACGTGGTGGGTGAGCCCGTCCAGGGACCAGTGCGCGTCGAGCCCGTCGAGCAGCAGCCGCAGGGACCCCTGCCCCTGCTCGTCGAGGGACTTCAGCAGCTCGACGTCGGGCTCGTCGCGCACGATGGTGCGCTGGTCGGCGGGCACGTGGGTGTTGATCCAGGCCTCGGCCTTGTCGAGCCGCGGCCGCACCTCGTCGAGGGAGGTCAGCGGCTTGTCGGGGTCGAGCTCGCTGAGGATGCGCAGCGCCTGGTCCTGGTGGCCGGCGGTGATGTCAGCGACGGACGCGAGGGTCCGGTACGGCAGCGGCCGCGGGGTGCGCGGCAACTCACGGGTGGCGGTCCGCACGGCACGCGAGTGCGCGGCGACATCGGCGGGCAGGGCGACTCCCTCGGCGACCTTGGCGTCGAGCTTGTCCCACTCGTCGTACAGGCGCTGGATCTCCTGGTCGAAGGCGATCTTGAAGGACTGGTTGGGCCGCCGGCGGGCGTAGAGCCAGCGCAGCAGCTGCGGCTCCATGATCTTCCGCGCGTCGGCCGGGGTCGGTACCCCGCCCCGCGACGAGGACATCTTCGCCATACCGCTGATGCCGACGAACGCGTACATCGGCCCGATGGGCTGCTTCCCGCCGAAGATCCCGACGATCTGCCCGGCGGTTAATTGTACGAGGGCTGCGCACCATGGCCCGCCGGACGCTCAGCATGGCGGAGCCATACGGGCAGTGCCGAATGGTGGCCGACGACCGCGGCGCGGTCACCACCGGCGAGCGGGCGTCCTTCAGCATGGACTGGACGGTGTTCCGGGAGTATCTGGAGACGCCTGGACTCTTCGTGCTCCTTGGCGGTGACCGTGCGGCCGCAGTCGTGCTACTGCCCAAGCGGGGTGCTCAGGACCCTGCGGACGTTGACCGGATCCGGGCGATCCTGGACCGGAACCTGAAGCGGCTCCAGAGGATCGGGTAGCCCAGCTCACGGGGCGCCTTCGCGGGCCGACGTCGACCGTTCGCCACGACCTCTCGCTGCGCCGGGCGCGGAGCGTCGTCCGGGTACTCGATGGCCCGCCCTTCGACGCGGCTATGATCAGGCGCATCAGATCACAGCAACACGGTTCCGATTCTCGACAAATACCACTACACGCACATTTCCCACACTTTCGGTCGGATTTTGTGTGACCTGGGCAAATGCTTCACGATCACTTCCGGAGCGCTCCCGGTTCAGAGCGGCTCCTCCCTCGCTCCGCACGTTCATTTTCCCGCGGTGATTCCGGCGGTGAAAAGATCCATGGGAGTCGCGGCTGCACCAGAGGCCGGGTAATTTTACGCACCGGGCGCGACGCCATCAGCGCGGCAGACAGCACCGCACCCACAAAGACGGTCATTGCGTCGAACATTCCCCCCAGCCCCTCATAGAAGTCAAACCAGTAGAGCTGCCGCAGTACCAAGGGGTGAATCAGGTACATATACAGTCCGCCGGCGCCCAGATAGGTGATGACCGGGATTTTTTTGGGCGGGATGATCCGGATCAGACTCACGGCGCCGATAACACCCCACGCGAGGGCCATGAACCGGAACGGTACGGCCCACATGAGATCCAGGTTTTTCTCGCTATAGTAAGGGCGGCTCATCGAAAGCCACGACCTCTCAATGTGTTCCTTGAGATACCACATTCCAACAAACGGAGCCACGGTCAAGGACACGCAAAGAGACTTCGGCGCAGATTCGATAAAATATTTCAGCCAGCCGCCCTGGGATATCTTCCAGCCGACAAGGAAGAAGGGGAAGAACGTCACGGTCTGCGACGCCGAATAGCTGAAGTCGATTCCCTCGACAAAGCCGACCAGCAGGGCGGCCAGGGCGGAGATGGTGAACGGGAAGCGCAGCTGTACTACATAGGGAAGCGCAGCCCGCCAGAATATCAGGGAAAGCAGGAACCACAGTGTGGGTACCGGGTCCACTATAAAGAAATGCCACCCACCTCGGAGGACCCTCACCTGCAAGGTGTGCAGCAGGGAAAAAATAATGTAGGGCACGAGGACCGACTCGACGAGTCGGCGAGCCTGTCTGGCGCTCAACGGGGTCGCAGGACTGAAGTAGCCGGCGATCATTGCGAAGGCAGGCAAACGCATGGCCCAGGTGGCAATGTAGATCCAGAGAATGCCGTCCAGGTTCATGAAGGGGGTGACCGCATGTCCCACGACCACAAGGGTGCCGGCCAGGTATCTCACGTTGTCCCAACGTGGTTCCCTCGCCCCGCTGCCCTGCGAGTTCGCTGGTGACACCTCACGACGCACGCGGAACACTTATTTTCCATCCTGCCGGTGATGGGCCCTGCCGGGCCCAAACCGTTGCGCCCGCAGCACGGGCGCAGAGCGACAGTCGGAGGGTCGGACGGCCAAGTCGATCACTATCCCAATCGAACACTATCCCACAGGGTCATGGTTCCCAGAACCCTGCCCCCAGGTGAATGAGCGGCGAACCTCAATCCTTCAGGCGTGATCGCTGCCAGTCGAGATGATCGGTTCATCCCGTTTGTCCCGGCTGGTGCCGGGTGGGATCGTTCGTGTGTCGCTGCGGCTGCGCCGGGCTTCCACGGTTCCCGGGAGTCTGTTCCTTCCTGGTCTTCATCGCGAGCCGTCGGCCCGCCCGTGTGATCACTATCCGTTCGCCGCGCTCCGCGGCGTCCAGTACAGCCGCGAAGTTCCGCGAAGCTTCGGTGGCGGTCATCAGTTTCATGGAGTATCTGATTTCGCCAGGCGGGGGCCTTTGCTTCGGGTGGGTGTTCCGGTGGTGCAGTCCCGGCAGGCGTACTCCGTCCATCCCGGACCGGTGGCCCCGTGCACGACACGCAGCGGTACGGGCTTGGTGACGGGCAGTTGGCAGCGGACGCAGATGCGGGTCCGGCGCAGGCACTCGGCGCACATTCGCCCGGTCCGTTCCACCGTGCCGTAACGCAGGAACGGTGCCCGACCGGTGCCGCAGATATCGCAGATGTCGCATGGGGCCTCGCCTGTCGCGTTCGCCTCCGCCATGGCTCACGCCACCTCGATTCCGTGGATGACGTACGGGCCGGGCCCGTCCTGCCCGAGCGCCGCGAGTACCAACTCGCGGCGCCGCATGTGCTGTTCGTGCGCGATGAGATAGGGGCGCACGAGCGGACTTGGGCTGTCGACGAGGGGCGGGTCGTACGGTCTCGGCCCGTGTGTGGGGTGCGAGGAGGGCCGGGGGTGCGGCGGTGGGGGCGCCGTGTTGCCCGGAGATGCCGTGTTCCGCCGGGCCGCTCGGCGGAGGCGCTGGGAGAGGCGGCGGAGCAAGCTCTTCACGACTCCCGCCCACGGGTGACGAGTTCGGTCTCGCCGACGAGCGACTGCCGCTCGGTGTGGTCGGCCAACCGCGTCCAGAGGAACGCGTGCTGGGCGTCGACCTTCGGGTAGCCGGTGCCGACCTGGACGACGACACCCTCGAAGGGCTCGGGGCGCTCACGGTGACGGAGGTCCGGTGGGACGTAGGTGGTGCCTCGGACGCGGTCGCCGACAAAGAAGGGGGCGGCGGTGTGGGGGCGGGGGTTGGAGTTGCGTTGAGTGGTCATGCAATTACGGTCCAGCTCGATCCATAGGCGTGGCAATCGAACGTAGAAATTCTGCGAGAACTGGCAAATGCCGGAAGGTCGGCATTGTCCTGTGCGAGGAGGGCACGAGGTGTCACACTCTGGGCACGGGCCGTCACTTGCCGGGCACGAGGAGTCAAGTGACGGGTACCTACGTACGATTGGCGGGCATGACCGCAGAAAGGGCGGGCACAGTGGCGACGAAGACGGGGCCGACGATCCGGCGTATGCAGCTCGGTCAGGAGCTGAGGCGCCTGCGCCAGAACGCACCGCGTGACGACGGCGATGGCAACGGTCTGACGCTGGCGCAGGCGGTGAAGGGGCTGGGCTTCACGGAGTCGAAGCTGTACCGCGTCGAGAACGGGCTGAGCGGCCTGCCCAAGGTTCAGGATCTGAAGGACTTGCTCGACCGGTACGGGGTCGCGGACCCGGATGACGTGGACTTCCTGTTGGAGGTCCACAAGAACTCGTTGCAGCGGGGTTGGTGGTCGCCGTACCGGAGCATGATGCCGTCCGGGTTCGGCATGAGCGTGGGGCTGGAGGGAGACGCCAAGATCCTCCGCGTCTACCAACCGGACGTGATGTGGGGCCTGTTCCAGACGGAGGCGTACACCCGCGCGCAGTTCGAGATGGCCAAGCCGATCGACGAGCGCACCACTGAGTTCGTGGAACGCAACATCGAGATCCGCATGCGGCGCAAGGAAACGATCACTCGGGGTGAACGCCCGGTCGAGGTCCACGCCATCCTCGAAGAGGCCGTTCTCCGAAGGGTTTTCGGCAGCCCGGCGGTGATGTGCGAGCAGTACGCTCACTTGGCCGAACTCGCCGCCTTGGAGCATGTGACCGTACAGGTCCTGCCGATGGCCGTGCCGGTCTACCGTGCCCGGGACAACTTCGTCCTCATGGAGTTCGAGCCGCCCCTGCCGCGAGTGGTCAGCGTGGACATCCAGGACACGGTGAGCCTGACGGACAAGGACACGGACATCTGGCGGTACACCCGTCGTTTCGACGCCATGCGGGCAGGTGCCCCCGCGCCTCGGGAAACGCCTGGGGTCCTTGAACGAATCGCACGAGAGATGGAACAACTATGAGCACCCACCGCGATGCCCATGAACGGATGCCAGAAACGGCCTGGTTCAAGTCCTCCTACAGCAGTGAGGCGGGCGGCAACTGCGTCGAGGTAGCCAACCTCATCCCCACCCACACCCGCGTCGCCGTCCGCGACTCCAAGATCCCGAACGGCCCCGCCCTCCTCCTCCCCCCGGAGGCGTTCTCCTCCTTCGTCGCCCACGTGCACCGCGATTGACCGGGTCGGTCACCTCGACGGAGTTTCATCGGCACCACGGTCACCTGAAAACGCCGGGTGGGCGGGGCGACGTGAATGAGACGTTCGGTGCTTGCGGCGGCGCGTTCCGTGGCCCGGCGGCAGGCTTACGACAGGGCGGTCCCGCCCGGCCCCGTTGCCGAACCCGCGGCAACCGTGACGCACCGCCGCTCCAGCCTGTCCCGTGCGGCGATTCCCGAGGGATATGCCGGGGTCGTGATCCGGGAGGAAAGCCATCGATCGGGATGAGTCGGGCCTCTGTCGCATCTCCGCCTCCCGCGACGGCGTGATCGATTCCGCGCACGGCTGGTCTGACGGGTGGCCTGAGCCCGCCGGTCGTGGAACTCGACATGACGGTCTCGGGAACGGCGGAGGCGATCGCGCCCTCTTCCAGGCGAAGGCCAGTGATGTCCCGGTCCGGCGGAGAACGCCAAGTGCTCTGCATCACAAAATTACTACGACCCAACATCTCCAAGAAATTCATCTGATTATCATGATGCTGGAGGGGTAAGGTCGGCCTTCTGTGCTCAAAATGCCCCTGCCCTCACTTATCTGGACAAGGACTGCTAAGTCTATGCGCGTCGCTGTATTCGTCGAGAACCGCAACGGAGTCGGTCTCGCGTCGAGGATCATGAGCGCTCCCGGAGCGGACGCGCACTCTTTCCACCTGGTCACCGCAGACCGGGACGGCGACGTCGCCCGGTGGATCGAGGAGGAGGCGGCGGCCCGCCTCGGCGGTCTCGAAGTGCTCAACCTCTTCACCGTGGACGAGGCGCTGGCCCACCACGAGTTCCTGGAGGAGCTGGGGAAGCGGATCTCGGCGTTCGCGGAGCGCGAGGGCATCGACCGGCTGGTTTTCTTCAACGACCGGTCGCAGCGCGGACGCCGGGTGGCGGAGGCACTGGGGCACCGGCTGCCCCTGGTGCTCGTGCAGGACGGGCATCTCGACTTCCACTACAAGAGGACCAAGGCAGGACCTCAGCGGGACCAGAACTGGTACTACGGCTCGTCGTCCTCCGCCGCCGTCTGCGTCTGGGGACCGACGACGGCGAACCACCTGACCTTCCGCAAGGCGGACGGGAATCCGCCCGTCCACATCACCGGCGCGCTCGGCCACAGCGACGACCCCGCGCTGCTGAGGGCCGCGCGCTCCGCGACCCACCAGCATGCCAAAGCGGCCGGTGAACCGCTGCGTATCGTGATCCTCGACCAGCCGCTGGCCGACCAGCGCAAGCTCCCCCGTGCGAAGCACCGCGGGCAGCTGAAGGAGATGTGCCAGGCGCTTTCGGAGTTCGGCGAGATCGAGATCAAGCCGCATCCGTCCACGCACACGGATCACCTCGACTGGCTGCGCAACAAGCTGCCCGACGTCACCGTCCTCGATGAGAAGGCCCTGCTGGACGCGGAGGGACTCGACGGGTACGACCTCGCGGTCACCTTCTTCTCCACGACCTACCTGCAGACGCTCAGGGCGGGCACCCCGCTGGTCCTGTTCAACCCGCCGCCGCTCAACATCGTGTTCCCGACGATCAACCACCCGCTGCTGCGCAACGCCGGTACTGTCGCCGAACTCGTCGAAATCACCGCGGATCTCCAGCGCACGGGCAAGTTCCCCGCCAACACCCACGGCCAGCCCGTCGAGCACTTCATCACCTTCAACGAGGACGTCGCCGAGCGCGTGCTGCGCATCGTCGAGGATGCCTCCGTACCCGCGGAACGGCCGACGCCGGAGGTCGGGACGGTGCTCCCGATGGCCGGCGGGTCGCGGGCGGAGCTTGCCCTGCGTGCCGTGGAGGAGCGGCTGGACCGGCCGCGGTCGGTGGCCGTCCTCGGCCTCGGCTTCTCGTACGTGACCGGTGTGGCGATACCCGTGCTCACGTACACGCAGGCACTCCTGGCGCACAGCCCGGTCGAGGTCCGGTATTTCGACCTTGGCGTCTACTCCGGGACGGAGGAGATCCTCGCGGACCTGAAGCATGCCGATGTCGTCCTCGTCAACAGCCTCGCCCCGTTCTGGCGCTCCCCCATCGCGAACGAACTGACCGAGGAACTCCTCGCCTCCGGCCGCCCCGTGGCGCTCTACGCGCACGAGACGGAGTACGTCATGAACTTCGAGGGCGAGCACCACACGCTCCGGCACAAGGAGATGCTCGCCCTCCTGCCGAAGCTGAAGGTGCTGTGCGTCTCCACCGCGCAGGCGGACATGTTCCGGCAGCACGGGGTCGTCGATCCGATCGTCGTCTACAACACGGTGCCGCAGGACAAGCACCGCCCGCTGGCCAGACGCACGCCGGGCGAGCGGCCACGCATCGTGATGGTCGGGTCGATGCAGGACCGCAAGGGGCTCGACCTCTTCTCCCGCGTCGCGGAACTCGCGCACACGCAGGGCCTGCCCTGGCGCTTCGCCTGGATCGGCCACAGGACGTGGCGCATCGGCAAGTCGACACTCTTGTCGGACCGCGTCGAGTGGATGGGGACCCTGTCGCGTGACCGGGTGCGCGAGGAACTCGCCGCCTCGGACGTCTTCTTCCTGTCCAGCGTCGACGATCCGATGCCGCTGTCGGTGGTCGAGGCGGTGCAGCAGCGCCTGCGGACCGTCACCTACCACCGTGTCGGTTCGCGGGAGGTGCTCGACGGAGTACCCGGCTACCGTTCCTTCGCCGAGTACACACCCGAGGCCGCACTCGACGCGCTGCGCCAGGTGCTCGACGAGGAGGTGTCGGAGGACGAGTACCGCGACGTGGAGGAGCTGTTCGAAATCCCCGCCTTCACCGCACGGATGACGACGGCGCTCGGGCTGCCCGGGCCCGGCGACGGCGTACTGCGCGAGGAGGACGAGGAGGAACGGTTCCCCCCGGCGACCTCCCGGCCGTCCGAGTACCTCGCCGAGGACTTCAACCGCCACTTCAAGGCCGGCAACCACGACGACGCCCTGCGGGTGGGCACGGAGATTCTGCGGCGAAGACAGCCCGCGGGCATCCTGCTCGGCATGGCGGAGATAGCGGCCCTGCGTGGTGATGTCGACAAGGCGTGCGAACTGCTCGCCGCGGCCGCGCTCTCCGGGGGCGAACGGGCCCGGGTGTGGTCGGAGATCGGACGCTTGGCGGCACTTCTGGGCACCCGCGGCCGCGCCATACGGCAACTGGCTCGCAGGGAGTCGCTCAGGATCCAGCTCAGCAACCACTCCTCCCGCCTCCTGAAGTCCGACTGACCCCCGGCCGCCCGCACGGCGACCTGCGGGCGGCCGACGGCGGTCGGTAATGGGCAGTCTTGGATCACCGTGGGCCGGGAAACCCCAGGTCGGGTAGGCCCGGAAGTGAGTCGAACCTTCCCATCGCTGCCTGGAGTCGGGCGGCGGGGCTCGTGTGCCGAGCGGCGCGGCGTCGGTGGGGCGGCTTAGGGTTGGGGCATGCCTCCGGTCGGTCGCACCACCAGCCGTAAGTCGCGCGTTCGTTCGTACGACCCCGCCAAGATCCGCGCGGCGGTGCTCGCCCAGTTCGGGCATGTACGGGATGCCGTGCGTACCCTCACGCCCGAGCAGCTCGCCCTGCCCACCCGCCTCGGCGACTGGACCGTACGTGACCTGGCCGCGCACATCACCATGGCCGTCGGGAGCGTGAGCCGGGGGCTGGAGCGGGAGGAGCCGGTGAAGGCGGAGCTGACGTCGCTGGACTATCCGTCCGCGACCGCCGCGTTCGCCGACGCCATCGCCGAGGGCTCGCAGCAGCTGGCGGAGGCCACGCCCGACCTCGACGAACTGTACGCGCGCATCGAGGCGGAGTTCGCCGAGCACCTCGCCAAGGTGCCGGAGACCCGGCTGCTCGCCACCCGGGCCGGTGGCATGTCCCTCACCGACTACCTGGTCACCCGGACCATCGAACTCGTCGTCCACACCGACGACCTGAACGACGCCGTGCCCGGCCTCGGCATCCCGTACGACCGTCAGGCGCTCGCCGCCTGCACCCGCCTCCTCGCCGACATGCTCGCCGCGAAGGCGCCGGGCGCGTCCACCGAGGTGCGGGTGCCGCCGTACGCCGTCGTGCAGTGCGTGGAAGGGCCGAGGCATACGCGCGGTACGCCGCCGAACGTGGTCGAGACCGACGCGCTGACCTGGGTCCGGCTCGCGACCGGCCGCCTGGAGTGGGCCGCCGCCCTGGACGGGGCCAGGCTCAGCGCGAGCGGTGAACGGGCCGACCTCGGCGGGCTGCTGCCCCTCATGAGGTGAACCGCAGGTGATCTGCACAGATGCGGAACCGGCCATCCGTCCCGCCCGTCACACCGGCATGGACAAGATGCGACTGACCCTCACCGCACTCGCCGTGTTCCCGCTCCTCGCGGCCTGCGGCTCCGAAACGGGCAACGGCGGCGGCAGCGGCAGCGGCAGTGGTTCCGTCGGCTCGGGCGGCGTGCCGGCGTCCGTCGCCGGCGTCCACTGGACCGTCGACAGCCTCACCGTCGACGGGACGACCAGCAAGGCGCCGGGCAGCGCGTATCTGAAGATCGCCGAGGACGGCACGGTCGACGGCAACCTCGGCTGCAACGGCTTCGGCGGGACCGCCACCATGGAGGGCGAGCGCGTCGAGTTCGGCGAGTACTTCTCCACCGGCATGGCCTGCGAGGACGTTTCCATGGAGTTCGAGGAGTCCCTCAGTGACACCCTCACCGGTGCCGCGCTCAAGGCCGAGACGGCCGACGGCAGGCTCACGCTCACCTCCGACGACGGCAACACGGTCGAGCTGAGCGAGGAGAAGCCCGCCGAGCTGTACGGCACCACGTGGCAGGTCAACTCGCTGGTCAGCGGCGACACCGTCCAGTCGCTGCCCGACGGCTCCGACGGCAAGGCCTGGCTGACCTTCGACAAGCAGGCCGGCACCGTCAGCGGCAGCCTCGGCTGCAACCGGGTCACCGCCCGGGCGACCGTCAGCGACGGCACCATCACCCTCGGCCCCGCCGGTGCCACCCGCAGGATGTGCGACGGCTCACTCATGGAGACCGAGCGAGCCCTGCTGAAGCTCTTCAACGGCACGGTGAGTTACGAAATCGATCATCGTGCCATCACGCTGACCAGCGAAAAGGGCCTGGGTATCGGCGCGGTCGCCGGCAAGTGAGGCGGGCTGGTCGGGATCCCCGCCCACAGGGAGACCGAGATCACCGGATTCGGACCAGTGCGCGATCTCGCTTACACTCGGTGGCGTGCCACGTGGTGACGGTCGACTCAATCACGATCTGCTCCCCGGCGAGAAAGGCCCCCAGGACGCTTGCGGCGTCTTCGGTGTCTGGGCTCCGGGTGAAGAGGTCGCAAAACTGACGTACTTCGGGCTCTACGCCCTCCAGCATCGGGGCCAGGAATCCGCGGGTATCGCGGTCAGCAACGGCTCCAAGATCCTCGTCTTCAAGGACATGGGTCTCGTCTCCCAGGTCTTCGACGAGGCCTCGCTCGGTTCGCTCCAGGGTCACATCGCGGTCGGTCACGCCCGCTACTCGACCACCGGCGCCTCGGTCTGGGAGAACGCCCAGCCCACCTTCCGCGCCACGGCCCAGGGCTCCATCGCGCTCGGCCACAACGGCAACCTGGTCAACACGGCCCAGCTCGCCGAGATGGTCGCCGACCTCCCCAAGCAGGAGGGCGGCCGCACCCCGCGCGTGGCGGCCACCAACGACACCGACCTGCTCACCGCGCTCCTCGCGGCCCAGGTCGACGACGACGGCAAGCCGCTGACCATCGAGGAGGCCTCCGCCAGGATCCTCCCGCAGGTCAAGGGTGCCTTCTCGCTCGTCTTCATGGACGAGCACACCCTCTACGCGGCCCGCGACCCGCAGGGCATCCGCCCGCTGGTCCTCGGCCGTCTGGAGCGCGGCTGGGTGGTCGCCTCCGAGTCCGCCGCCCTCGACATCTGCGGCGCCAGCTACGTCCGCGAGATCGAGCCGGGCGAGTTCGTGGCGATCGACGAGAACGGTCTGCGTACATCGCGATTCGCGGACGCGAAGCCCAAGGGCTGTGTCTTCGAGTACGTGTACCTCGCCCGGCCCGACACCGACATCGCCGGCCGGAACGTGTATCTGTCCCGGGTCGAGATGGGCCGCCGGCTGGCGAAGGAAGCCCCCGTCGAGGCCGACCTCGTCATAGCGACCCCGGAGTCCGGCACCCCGGCCGCCATCGGCTACGCGGAGGCGTCCGGCATCCCGTTCGGCGCGGGCCTGGTCAAGAACGCGTATGTCGGCCGTACGTTCATCCAGCCCTCCCAGACGATCCGCCAGCTCGGCATCCGCCTGAAGCTGAACCCGCTGAAGGAAGTCATCAAGGGCAAGCGCCTGATCGTCGTGGACGACTCGATCGTCCGCGGCAACACCCAGCGCGCGCTGGTGCGCATGCTGCGGGAAGCGGGCGCGGCCGAGGTCCACATCCGGATCTCCTCCCCGCCCGTGAAGTGGCCCTGCTTCTTCGGCATCGACTTCGCCACCCGCGCCGAGCTCATCGCCAACGGCATGACCATCGACGAGATCGGCACCTCGCTGGGCGCCGACTCCCTGTCGTACATCTCCATCGACGGCATGATCGAGGCGACCACCATCGCCAAGCCGGATCTGTGCCGCGCCTGCTTCGACGGCGAGTACCCGATGGAGCTCCCGGACCCCGAACTGCTCGGCAAGCAGCTCCTGGAGACCGAGCTGGCCGCCGGGCCCGCCGCCACGGCCGCGGCCGACGCGATCCGTCGCCCGTAGGCAGCCCGTCCCACCTGCAGTACGAGCAGCCTGCAGTACGAGCAGTACGACACGAAAGTTCTCACCGTCATGTCTGAGACAACTGGTGCCAGCTACGCAGCGGCGGGCGTCGACATCGAAGCGGGCGACCGCGCCGTCGAGCTGATGAAGGAATGGGTGAAGAAGACGCGGCGCCCCGAGGTCCTCGGCGGCCTCGGCGGTTTCGCCGGCCTCTTCGACGCCTCCGCCCTCAAGCGCTACGAGCGCCCGCTGCTCGCCTCCGCCACCGACGGCGTCGGCACGAAGGTGGACCTCGCCCGGCAGCTCGGCGTCTACGACACCATCGGCCACGACCTGGTCGCGATGGTCATGGACGACATCGTGGTGTGCGGCGCCGAACCGCTGTTCATGACCGACTACATCTGCGTCGGCAAGGTCCACCCCGAGCGGGTCGCCGCCATCGTGAAGGGCATCGCCGAGGGCTGTGTGCTCGCGGGCTGCGCCCTGGTGGGCGGCGAGACCGCCGAGCACCCCGGTCTGCTGGGCCCGGACGACTTCGACGTCGCCGGCGCCGGTACCGGGGTCGTGGAGGCCGACCGGCTGCTGGGCGCGGATCGTATCCGTAAGGGTGACGCCGTGATCGCCATGGCGTCCTCGGGGCTTCACTCCAACGGGTACTCGCTGGTCCGGCACGTCCTGCTGAACCGGGCGGGCCTGGCCCTGGACGCCCCGGTCGAGGAATTCGGCCGCACCCTCGGCGAGGAGCTCCTGGAGCCCACCAAGATCTACTCGCTTGACTGCCTGGCGCTGACCCGCACCACCGGGGTCCACGCCTACAGCCACATCACCGGCGGCGGACTCGCGGCCAACCTCGCCCGGGTGATCCCCGACGGCCTGCACGCGATCGTCGACCGTGGCACCTGGACCCCGGCCCCGGTCTTCGACCTCGTCGGCCGCACCGGTCAGGTCGAGCGCCTGGAGCTGGAGAAGACCCTCAACATGGGTGTCGGCATGATCGCCATCGTCCCCGGGGAGTCCGCCGACGCGGCCCTCGCGACCCTCGCCGACCGTGGGGTCGAGGCATGGGTCGCCGGCGAGATCACCGACCGTGGTGACCACGAGGCGGGTGCCGCGCTCGTCGGTGACTACGCCGGCTGACGGCCCGCCGCGGGCAGCACAGAGCACAGTGCGGGCACCTCTGGTGCAGGCAGCACAGAACCCGGTCCGTGGCCTGGGCCACGGACCGGGTGAAAGCTCAGTGCAAGGTCAAGCGCCGCGACGCTGCGAGGACGGGTCGCCCTCGTCCTCCTCGTCGTCGTCCTCGTAGAGGTCGGCGTACCGTGAATACAGCTCTTCGTCCTGCTCATCGTCCTCGAAGCGGTCGCCGTTCGGCGACTGGTTCGACGTCGATGCGCCCAGCTCCTCGGCCAGGCGTGAGAGATCCGTCCCACCGCTGTTGTACTTCAGCTGGCGGGCGACCTTCGTCTGCTTGGCCTTGGCCCGGCCGCGCCCCATGGCTCGACCCCCTCAACGACGGGGCTCGACGGCCCCAGAGTCTTGACACGCGTTCATGTTCTAGAACGGACTCTCCATTGAGAGACCGTCCGTAGGGCTCCCACGGTACCTGAGCCCGCGCCCATACGGTACGTCGCCCGCAGGACGCGCCACTGCCCAGAACCTGCGGGGCGCCCTGTCCCCGCTGGTCAACCGCGATTTTAACCACTTCTTGGCGGGCGACCCGCCGACGGAAGTGAGAGTTCTCTCTAACGGTTCTCTCTAACGGTTCTCTCTACCTGCCACCGACGGGCACCTGCCAAACATGCGCGAGTGGGCGCGATCGGGCGTGATCGATCGGGATCGCGCGAGTGACCCGTGCGGGATCAGGCCCGGCGGGCCGCGGCGGCCTCGTGCATCCGCTGCTCGGCGATCCGGTCGGCCGCGGCGGCCGGCGGAATACCGTCTTCCTTCGCGCGTGCGAATATGGCCAGCGTGGTGTCGTAGATCTTCGCGGCCTTCGCCTTGCACCGCTCGAAGTCGAAGCCGTGCAGCTCGTCGGCGACCTGGATGACACCGCCGGCGTTCACGACGTAGTCCGGCGCGTAGAGGACGCCGCGGTCGGCGAGGTCCTTCTCGACGCCCAGGTGCGCGAGCTGGTTGTTGGCCGCGCCGCAGACCACCTTGGCGGTGAGGACCGGGACGGTGTCGTCGTCCAGGGCTCCGCCCAGCGCGCAGGGGGCGTAGATGTCGAGGCCCTCGACCTGGATCAGGGCGTCGGTGTCGGCGACGGCGGTGACCCCGGTCGGGTGCTTGGCCAGAACACGGCGTACGGACTTCTCGCGCACGTCGGTGATCACGACCTCGGCGCCGTCGTCCAGCAGGTGCTCCACGAGGTGGTGTCCGACCTTGCCGACGCCCGCGACGCCGACCCGGCGGCCGTGCAGCGAGGAGTCGCCCCACAGGTGCTGGGCGGAGGCGCGCATGCCCTGGTAGACGCCGTAGGCGGTGAGGACGGAGGAGTCGCCGGCGCCGCCGTTCTCGGGCGAGCGGCCGGTCGTCCAGCGGCACTCGCGGGCCACGACGTCCATGTCGGCGACATAGGTGCCGACGTCGCAGGCGGTGACGTACCGGCCGCCGAGCGAGGCCACGAAGCGGCCGTAGGCGAGGAGCAGCTCCTCTGTCTTGATCTTTTCGGGGTCGCCGATGATCACGGCCTTGCCGCCGCCGTGGCCGAGCCCGGCCATGGCGTTCTTGTACGACATCCCGCGCGCGAGGTTCAGTGCGTCGGCGACGGCCTCGGTCTCGTTCGCGTACGGGTAGAAGCGGGTGCCGCCGAGCGCGGGGCCCAGAGCGGTGGAGTGGATGGCGATGACGGCCTTGAGGCCGCTGGCGCGGTCCTGACAGAGCACGACTTGCTCATGACCCCCCTGGTCCGAGTGGAACAGGGTGTGCAGGACGCCGTCGGTTACGTCGGTCACGGTGGTGACTCCTGGGTAAGTAGCGGCGGGTGGAGACAAGGCTCCCGTGCGGGTGGCGGGGGCTCTGAGCATGAGACTAGAGCCTGGGCGAACCCGCCATCCGCGCAGTGCCGAGGATCACCCTCCCCCGGAGTACACCAGAGCGGGGCCGTGGGACGATTTGCAGTGGTTTCCCGCTCGTTCGTACGCGGGTCGAGCAGGTTTTGTGTCAGGTCCGCTGGGGAGGGAGCAGGCGTGCCCAAGGTGTCCTCGGTGATCGTTCCGTACGCGTCCTACCTCCGCGTGTACGAACCGCTGGCCGCCTTCCCCGAGCCGGAGCGCGGCCACTGGGCGCGGTACGCCAAGCGGGCCGAGCGTCCGTCGTACCAGGACGAGCTGCGGCGCTCGCTGGCCGATCTGCTGCCCACCCCGCCGATCCCGGTGCCGGTGCACGAGAGTGGTGACGCCTTCGTGCTGGAGGTCGACGGCGTGCTCTGCGTCTGCCCCTGGCGCACCCGGCTGCGCGGCTGGCAGGCGCTCGGCGACCTGGCCGAGGAGCTGCCCGCGCCGGTCCTGGACGCGGTCCTGCCGCCGCTCGTACGGCGCCAGGCGACCCAGGACTACGAGCGCTGGATGGCCCGGAACCCGGATGCCCGGCCGTGGATCCGTACGTCGACCTGGCAGGTGCCGCTGAACTGGTTCGTGCTCGTCGCGGACGAGGAGCGGGCGTACGAGAAGGGCTCGGGCGAGGTGCCGCCGGTGCTGCGGTACCGGACGCCGATGGTGCAGGCGCGGCGGCGGGTGGCGCGGGGGCTGCGGACCCTGCGGGACACCATCGACGAGGGGCCGCTGATCGACGGTCTGGTGGACGTGGGGCGCTGGCTGGAGGAGTTCCACCCGCGCTCGCTCGTCGAGCTGGACTACGGCGGGCTCGTGCACACCCTGCCGGCCGCGCAGCTCGACGGGGACCACTCGGCGGCCGATGTCGCCGAGGGCATCGAGGCGCTGCGCAAGGGCGACGGGGCTGCGGCCGGGGAGGCGTACGGGCGGCTCGTGGAGCGGTGGCGGGCGGTACGGGACCGGCGGTCGGCGAACTGAGGGAACTGGGGGAACTGGGGGAACTGAGGTTCGCGTCTGCAAGATGTGAACTGAGGGTTCATGGTGGCGAGTTGGTGGCCGGGGTGGCGGCTGGGTCGCAGATGTGTCGGTGACTGTGGTGGCTTCTGTGCCGGAAAAGGCTTTCCGCGAAGCCTGTGTCATGGTGAACTAGCGATCCTTGGCCCAAGGTTGACGCATCGATGCCCGATCGGTGGGACGTACCCCTCGATCCGGGCTTTTGTGTCAAGCGTGACGGACTGCACTTACGCGGGCCTTGCCTCTTACGCCACTCCTCATGCCAAAATAGGACAAGGAGTTCGGGGGAGGCTCCTTCTGCCCGCGTATGGGTGGAATCTCGGCATTGCATGCTTTTGGGGGGGTCTTGATGACTCCTGCACGCCACTGTGACTGATCGTCACAGTGGCGTGACTGTCCGCTATGGCATGGTCCATCGGCATCCGTCACTGATGAACACCTGGGAGGGCAATTCCATCGGTTTGGCCGACGCGGCTGGACGGATGGTGTAGTTGTAGTGCCGAGGACAAGCCGTTCGTCCTATAACCGACTCGACTCGCGTCCGCCATTTCGGGCAACGCGGGTCAAGGTGCAGAATTTAGAGGAAAGAACCGAGAAGGTTCGGTTCTCCCGAGGAGGCCGCTCATGACCGCTCGCACCCCTGATGCCGAGCCGCTGCTGACCCCGGCTGAGGTTGCCACGATGTTCCGCGTCGACCCGAAGACGGTGACGCGCTGGGCCAAGGCTGGCAAGCTCACGTCGATTCGTACGCTCGGCGGGCACCGCCGCTACCGCGAGGCGGAGGTCCGTGCTCTGCTCGCGGGCATTCCGCAGCAGCGCAGCGAGGCCTGAACCCGCCTGACAACTCCATAGCCGGGCAATTCGGTAGGTCCCCCAACGTGCCGAGGTGCCCGAACCCATAGCGCCAAGCGACGCGGGTTCTGCCCCAACAGGGCCCACGCCCAAGCTATCCAGGCAAGCGACAAGGGTGCGTCGTCGATCACGCTGGACTCCGCCGGGTCCAGCGTGATCTTTTTTGTGCGTGGGGTGTCTCCGGTTGGCGGCTCCGTGAGTGGGGTTTGGCGGCTCTGTGAGCGGACTTGGCGGAGTCTGAGGAGGGGTGTCGGATCTGCTGTGGATACCCTCGGGAGACTGGTGCAATTGCACATATTAAATTGACCAGTTGTAGGTGGGCTGTAAGTTCCGCCCCACTGAAAACTTATGCGGTGACACCTGTCACACGCCAGGGCACTTGTTGCCTGTGGCACATGTGCGGTAGGGGGGGCGGGAGTTGGGCTCCGTTCCTGATGCGGCTCTGCTGGGTGAGTATCCCGGATGAGCGCGGCTCACGCCTGTGAAGGGCTGTCGTCCTCCGAGGGGCTCCCCGGGGTCTCCTTGATCTCCTTGGTCCTCCATGCCGGCCGTGAGGGCTGTGCGGGTTCCATGGCCAGGCGGAGCAGCTGGTGGCAGATCGGGCAGTGCCGTGTCAGGTGGCGGTACGAGGAGGCGGCCGACAGGTGGGCACGGAGCAGAGCGCGTGTTTCGTGCCTGGCGGACGCCGTCATACGCCACCTCCGGAGTCGGAGCTCTTCAGTTCTGGGTACCGAGGGAATGTGACGGCGTCAAGATGCGGGGGCCTCCGGCGGTTGGGCGGGGGCGTCTGCGGGTGGTTGGGCGGGGGCGCCTGCCGCTGGGAGGTGGGTCGGGGCCGTGCCGGTGTGTCCGCCCGTCGCGTGTGGACATACGGCTCGGGGGTTGTAGGAGACGGCCTTGTCGAGCCCTCTGTATGCGACGGGCGTTGACACACCGGCACGGCCCCTTCCGCGCGTGGGCGGCTTTCCCGTCGTGGGGGAGGAGGCTGTGTGAGAACGCCGGCTCGCAGCTTTCCCGCTGTGGGGGTGGGGTGCGAAACGGCTGTCCCGCCGTGAGGGTGTGCGGCGTGGGCGGCTTTCTCGCCCGGGGGTGCGGCATGACATGAGAAGAGGCCCGCGCCTTGGGGTGTGGCATGAAGGAGAGGCCCGCGCCTTGGGAGCGTGGGTGCTTTGCCGCGGTCCTGACGGGATTTGCTGGGCCCGATTGCGGCTGCGCCGCGGGCGCGGCCTCCACCTTGACGGGGTGGCGAGCGGGGTCTGGTGTGGGGTGATGGCATGAGTGAGGCCCGCGCTCCTTGTTGGAGGCGGGCCTCACTTCTTCACTGCGGTCCTGACGGGATTTGAACCCGCGGCCTCCACCTTGACAGGGTGGCGAGCACTCCAAACTGCTCCACAGGACCAGGTTCGCGGCGCCCACGCGACGGAGTCCCATATTGGATACTGCGGTGCGTTGCGCTGCGAGAAGAGACTGTACAGGAGGGGTGGGGCGGTGGTCGAACTCACCGAATGTGCAGGGGTGGTTACGGGGCTGCCGCGTCGATGGCCTTGACGATGCGCTTGTCGGAGACGGGGTAGGCCGTGCCGAGGGCGTGGGCGAAGTAGCTGACGCGGAGTTCCTCGATCATCCAGCGGATGTCGAGGACGGAGGAGGGGGTCGGGCGGCCCTGCGGCATTTGTTCCAGGAGCCAGGCGTACTCGTCCTGCATCTCGTGGACCTTTTCCATGCGGCTGGTGTCCCGCTGGACGTTCGTCGGCATCTGCTGGAGGCGGCGGTCGGCGGCGACGAGGTAGCGCATCAGGTGCGGGAGGCGGCCGAGGCCCGTCTCGGTGACGAAGCCGGGTCTCACGAGGGCGTCCAGCTGCCCCCGTACGTCCTGGAGGTTGGGGAGGAGGGCAGGGCTGCGGGTGGCCTTCAGGCGGCGTTCGCAGGACTGCCAGGCGGCGAGGACCTGCTGGACCCGGTCGACCGTGCGGACGGTCGTGTCGACGATTTCGGCGCGGACCTTGTCGTAGAGCTTCCGGTACGACTCCTCGTCCCACGCCGGGCCGCCGAAGTCGCCGATCAGCTTGTCCGCGGCCGCCATCGCGCAGTCGTCGAAGAGGGCCTGGATCGAGCCGTGGGGGTTCGCGGACAGGGCGAGCTTTTGTTGGTTCGTCAGCTTTTCGGATGCGAACTTCGCCGGGTTCACCGGGATGTTGCGGAGGATCAGGCGCCGGGTGCCCTTCCACATCGCCTGCTGCTGCTCGGCCTCCGTGTCGAAGAGGCGTACGGAGACCGTGTCGCCGTCGTCGACGAGGGCCGGGTACGCCTTCACCGGGTGGCCGGCGCGGCGGGTCTCGAAGACGCGGGTGAGGGAGCCGATGGTCCAGTCGGTCAGGCCCTTGCGTTCGAGGGACTCGCCGCCCTGGCGCTCCGCGGTGGCCGCCGCTGCCTGGGAGAGGGCCTTGCGGGCCTTCGGCTTCAGGCGGAGGCGGAGGGCCTCCAGGTCCTTGTCCTCGGCCAGTTTGCGGCGCCGCTCGTCGATGATCCGGAAGGTGATCTTCAGATGGTCGGGGATCTTGGCCCAGTCGAAGTCGTCGGGCGTGAACGGCACGCCGACCATGCGCTTCAGTTCGCGGGCGAGGGTGGTGGTGAGGGGTTCCTGCAGGGGGACCGCCCGTTCCAGGAACGCCTTCGCGTAGTTGGGGGCGGGGACGTAATTGCGGCGGATGGGCTTGGGCAGGGAGCGGATCAGTTCGGTGACCACCTCTTCGCGCAGGCCCGGGATCTGCCAGTCGAAGCCCTCGTCCGTGACCTGGTTGAGGACCTGGAGCGGGATGTGGACCGTCACGCCGTCGGCGTCCGTGCCCGGTTCGAACTGGTACGTGACCTTGAATTTGAGATTGCCCTGACGCCAGGAGTCCGGGTAGTCCGCCTTGGTGACCGCCTCCGCCGACTCCCGGATGAGCATCTCCCGCTCGAAGTCGAGGAAGTCGGGCTGCTCGTGGCGCTTGCGCTTCCACCAGGAGTCGAAGTGGGCGCCGGAGACGACGTGTTCGGGGACGCGCTGGTCGTAGAAGTCGAAGAGGGTCTCGTCGTCCACGAGGATGTTGCGGCGGCGGGCGCGGTGTTCCAGTTCCTCGACCTCGGTGAGGAGTCTGCGGTTGTCCGCGAAGAACTTGTGGTGCGTACGCCAGTCACCCTCGACGAGGGCGTTGCGGATGAAGAGCTCGCGGCTCGCCTCCGGGTCGACGCGGCCGTAGTTGACCTTGCGCTGGGCGACGATCGGTACGCCGTAGAGGGTGACCTTCTCGTACGCCATCACGGCCGCCTGGTCCTTCTCCCAGTGCGGTTCGCTGTAGGTGCGCTTGAGAAGGTGCCCGGCGAGGGGCTCGATCCACTCGGGCTCGATCCTGGCGTTGACGCGGGCCCAGAGACGGGAGGTCTCGACTAGCTCGGCCGACATCACGAAGCGCGGGGGCTTCTTGAAGAGGGCCGAGCCGGGGAAGATCGCGAACTTGGCGTTGCGGGCGCCGAGGTACTCGTTCCGCTCCCTGCGGGGGCCGGCGTCCTTGGACTCCTTCACGTCCTTCATCCCGATGTGGGAGAGGAGACCGGCGAGGAGCGAGACATGGATACGGTCGGCGGGGGCGTCCTCCTCGTCGAGGTGGATGCCCATCTGCTTGGCGACCGTTCTCAACTGCGTGTAAATGTCCTGCCACTCGCGGATGCGCAGGAAGTTCAGGTACTCCTGCTTGCACATCCGGCGGAAGGACGAGGAGCCGCGTTCGCGCTGCTGCTCGCGGACGTACCGCCAGAGGTTGAGGTAGGCGAGGAAGTCGCTCGTCTCGTCCTTGAAGCGGGCGTGCTGCTGGTCCGCCTGGGCCTGTTTCTCGGCGGGGCGCTCGCGCGGGTCCTGGATGGACAGGGCGGCGGCGATGACCATGACCTCGCGTACGCAGCCGTTGCGGTCCGCCTCCAGGACCATCCGGGCCAGGCGCGGGTCGACGGGGAGCTGGGCGAGCTTGCGGCCGGTGTCCGTGAGGCGCTTGCGGGTGTCTTTCTGCTGAGGGTCCAACGCGCCCAGTTCTTGGAGGAGCTGGACGCCGTCGCGGATGTTGCGGTGGTCCGGCGGGTCGATGAACGGGAACTTCTCGATGTCGCCGAGGCCGGCCGCGGTCATCTGCAGGATGACGGAGGCGAGATTCGTACGGAGGATCTCCGCGTCCGTGAACTCCGGGCGGGCGAGGAAGTCGTCCTCGGTGTAGAGGCGGATGCAGATGCCGTCGCTGGTCCGGCCGCAGCGGCCCTTGCGCTGGTTGGCGCTGGCCTGGGAGACCGGCTCGATGGGGAGCCGCTGGACCTTGGTGCGGTGGCTGTACCGGCTGATCCGGGCGGAGCCGGGGTCGATGACGTACTTGATGCCCGGGACGGTGAGGGAGGTCTCGGCCACGTTGGTGGCGAGAACGATCCTGCGGCCCGTGTGCGGCTGGAACACGCGGTGCTGCTCGGCGTGCGAGAGGCGGGCGTAGAGGGGCAGGACTTCGGTGAACCTGTACTGCTTCTTGTTGAGCGCGTCGGCCGTGTCGCGGATCTCCCGCTCGCCGGAGAGGAAGACGAGGATGTCGCCCTTGCCTTCGGTCTGGAGTTCCTCCACGGCATCGCAGATCGCGGTGATCTGGTCGCGGTCGGAGTCGTCGCCGTCTTCTTCGAGGAGGGGGCGGTAGCGCACCTCGACGGGATACGTCCGGCCGCTGACCTCGACGATCGGGGCGTCGCCGAAGTGCCGGGAGAAGCGCTCGGGGTCGATGGTCGCGGAGGTGATGACGACCTTGAGGTCCGGGCGGCGGGGGAGCAGCTGGGCGAGGTAGCCGAGCAGGAAGTCGATGTTCAGGGACCGCTCGTGGGCCTCGTCGATGATGATCGTGTCGTACGCGCGCAGCTCGCGGTCCGTCTGGATCTCGGCGAGGAGGATGCCGTCGGTCATCAACTTGATGAAGGTCGCGTCCGGGTTCACCTGGTCGGTGAAGCGCACCTTCCAGCCGACGGCTTCACCGAGGGGCGTGTCCAGCTCCTCCGCGACCCGCTCGGCGACCGTACGGGCGGCGATACGGCGGGGCTGGGTGTGCCCGATCATGCCGCGCACGCCACGGCCGAGCTCAAGGCAGATCTTGGGGATCTGGGTCGTCTTCCCGGACCCGGTCTCACCGGCGACGATCACGACCTGGTGGTCGCGGATCGCCGCCGCGATGTCGTCCTTCTTCTGGCTGACCGGGAGCGTTTCGGGGTACGTGACGGCGGGCACGCGCGCGTGCCGCCCGGCCATCCGTTCCTCGGCCTTCCCGACCTCCGCCTCGATCTCGGCCAGCACGGCGGCGCGCGTCTCCGGCTTACGGATCTTGCGCGCACCTTCGAGCCTGCGCCCGAGCCGGTGCGCGTCGCGCAGTGACAGCTCGGCCAGGCGGGGGGCGAGGGCGCCGAGGGCGGGGGCAGGGTGTGTAGACATACGCGGTCCAGGATCTCACCCCTCCGAAACCCCTGGCGAACGCTTTTGCGCTCCGCGGAACTGGGGGTGGTGTTGGCCGGGGTTCACATGGGGTGGGGCCGTATGCCTCACCCGTATGCCTCACCGACCCAGGGGACCCTACGCCGCCTCCCCCGCCCGTGGCGCCGGCTCGCGTTCCGTCAGCTGTGCTCCCTGTTCGGGCGCGGAGGAGGACGGCTCCGGCGTGCTGGGCTCGGGTGACGGGGACTCCGTCGGCGTCGGCGGCGCGGGCTCCTCCGTCGTCCTCGTGGGGGTCGGCTCGATCACCGGAGGCTCCGGCTTGGCCGGCTTGTCGTCGTTGTCGTCGGGGGTGTCCTTGTCGTCCTTGGTGTCCTTGTCACCCTTGGGGTTCTTCGCGGTCGGCTTGGGGGAGGGGGCGTCGGCGGCGGAGGCCGAGGCGGACGGGGAGGCCGAGGCGGACACGGACTCGTCGGGCTCGACGGCGGACTTGTCCTTCTTGCCACGCTCGCCGTAGGAGCCCGTATCGCCGCCGTCCGACATCGCCGACCCTCCGTCGGGCGCGGCGGCACCGCGCTGTCCCGCCGAGTGCGAGGGCCCGGGCCTGGCCCCGTCGTCCTCCACGCTCATACAGCCGGTGGCCGCGGCGACGGCCATGACCGTGGCGGCCAGACGGACGGGTACGTTCAAGGCGCGCACGGGCGGCCACCTCCGAGGGCGGGTGATAAGTCCCCCTGCCCAACTCCCGCCGCCCGCAAGAGGACACGCGCACTCGACGAGCGAGCCTCAGCCGTAACCGAGCGCGTGCAGCCGGGCGTCGTCGATTCCGAAGTGGTGCGCGATCTCGTGGACCACGGTCACTTCGGTCTCGGTCACCACGTCCTCCCGCGACTCACACATCCGCAGCGTCGGCCCCCGGTAGATCGTGATCCGGTCCGGCAGCACCCCCGCGTACCACTCGCCGCGATCCGTCAGCGGAGTCCCCTCGTACAGCCCGAGCAGCTCGGGATCGTCGGCGGGCGGCTCGTCCTCGACGAACACCGCCACGTTGTCCATCAGCCGCGTCAGCTCCGGCGGAATCCGGTCCAGGGCCTCGGCGACCAGTTCCTCGAACTCCTCGCGCGTCATCTCCAGCACACGGCCATTGTCGGGTACGGCACCGGCGTAAGGATGCCGGAAGTCGTCATAGGAGAGTTCAGAGAGCGTCAGAGGGAGTCGGAGAGAGTCGGAGAGAGTCGGGGATTGCCGTACGACCGGTCTATGCGGTCGTACGGCCGTTCGGAGGTATCCCTGCATACCACCACCAGATTTGGGCATACGGGACCAATGGCCCGCGTCCCCGCCGCCGCAGCCGCCGCCATGCGCCGCGTACGACAAGCCCCCGGCGCACTGGTCGGCCACTACCGCGCACGTCACCCGCACCCCACCGTCGAGCTGATCCGCCCGCCGCACCCCTATGCCCGCACCCTCGGCCTGATCGCCGTCGTGCTGCTCGGGGCCTGGCTCGGGCTGCTGATCGTGGGCAATGTGCGTGTGCCGGTCGGCCCCATGGACACGACCATGACCCTGCGTCCCTCCCTCGACGGCGGCACGAAGATCAACGTGTCCCCGCTCGGCGCCCTGGAGCTGCGGAGTCACCGGGCCCCCGTACGCCTGGACGTGAACGTCGATCAGCTCGACCCGGTGCGCGCCCGGGCCCTCGTCGACCATCCTGAGCGGATCTCCGGGCTCCAGGACGACATAGCGGCCGACGTGCAGCGCGGGACGCTCGACCTGGCCGTACGGTCGTCCGTGGCCGTCGTCTCCGGGGCCACCGCCCTCGGCCTCGCCGTCTACCGCCGTCCCCGCCGCGCCCTCGCCGCCGGCGGCCTGGCTCTCGGCCTCCTCGCCGCGTCCGGCGGCAGCGCCTACGCCACCTGGAACCCGAACTCCGTTCTGGAGCCGAAGTTCTCCGGGCTGCTCTCCTCCGCCCCGTCCCTCGTCGGCGACGCGCGCAGCATAGTCACCGAATTCGACGTCTACCAGAAGGAGCTGGCCCGCCTGGTGACGAACGTGACCAAGCTGTACGACGCCACGTCCACCCTCCCCGTCTTCGCGCCGGACCCGACCACCATCCGGGTCCTGCACGTCTCCGACATCCACCTCAACCCCGCGAGCTGGAAGATCATCGCCTCGCTCGTGGAGCAGTACGAGATCAACGTCATCGTCGACTCCGGCGACACCATGGACCACGGCACCGCCGCCGAGAACGGCTTCCTCGACCCGGTCGAGACGCTCGGGGCGCCGTACGTCTGGGTGCGGGGCAACCACGACTCGGCGGTCACCCAGCGGTACCTGGAGGGCATGAAGAACGTGCACGTCCTCGACGAGGGGCGGGCCGTGAACGTGGCCGGTCTGCGCTTCGCGGGCATGGGCGACCCGCAGTTCACCCCCGACCGCTCGGGGAAGCCGGGGCTGGAGGAGTCGGAGGAGCTGGCGGGCCGGCGCCTGGCGTCCGAGCTCCGCGAGCACACGGTGGCGGGCGCGCCCGTGGACGTCGCCGTCGTCCACAACCCGGACGCCGCGCGCGAGGTGGACGGCGAGGTGCCGCTGGTCCTCGCCGGGCATCTGCACCACCCGGAGATGGAGGTCCTGAAGAGCGGCACCCGGCTGCGCATCGAGGGCTCGACGGGCGGGAGCGGCCTGCGTGCCCTGGAGCAGCAGTACCCCGACCCGATCGAGGTGTCCGTCCTCTACTTCGACCGCGACATCCGCCGCCTCCAGGCCTGGGACGAGATCAAACTCGGCGGTCTGGGGCTGACGACGGCCGAGGTCAGCCGCCATCTTCCGGACGAGAACCAGCCGGGGGCGACACCGCCACCGAGCCCTACTCCGAGTCCGAACGGCAGCCCGGACGAGAGCCCGAACGGGAGTCCGAGTCCGACCCCGGGGGCGAACGGAGGGCCGGTCGGGAGTCCCACCCCGGGGGCCACCGGGAGTGGTCCTGGCGGGAGTCCCACGGGGAGTCCGGCGCCGAGTCCGACGGGGGCGGGGCAGTGAGTCCGGGAGGGGGAGGGGCGTGTCCTGCGGTGGAGGGGCGGTGAATCCTGCGGGGTGGTCCGTCGTGCCTCGCAGGGGGCGCCCAGTAAACCGTTTTGGCGATACCTCTCGTCATCCCATATGCTGCTGACGTCCCCGACGCGCTGACAAGCGCCCAGGCGGGCCCGTTTAGCCCTCATCGTCTAGCGGCCTAGGACGCCGCCCTTTCAAGGCGGTAGCACGGGTTCGAATCCCGTTGGGGGCACCATCTGATCTTGTAGTGCCGCAGGTCACCTCGGGCGAACGCCACGGGTCCACCCGCCTTGCGCTCCCCTGCGCCACCCGCTTCCCCGCGCCACCTGCTTCCGTCTCCGGCGGTGTTGCCGTATCCCCCGACGGCAGCCGGGTGCTCGTTCACTTCCGCCCTGGTTCCGGTCGGTCGATGCCCCTCTGGGGAGCCGCAAACCGCCTTAAGATGGAACAAATTCTCCACGGTATCGAGGGCAACGTGTCGGCCAACGGCGTGGGATCGAGTTCGTACCCGTTCGGGGCCACGGGTGTCGGCGAAGCGCCCGAACTCGACGACGCACTGGTCAGTGCCGTCATGAGTGCCGTGGAGATGACCGGAGCGCATGCCGGAAGCGTGTTCCTGCTCTCGGGCGACCATCGCTCGCTCGTCCTGACCGCGGCATGCGGGACGCCGCCCTCCCTCCTCGGCGGGTTGCGCCGGATCCCGGTGAACAGCGGTATCCCGGTGGCTGAGGCGTACCGCTCCGGGCGCATCGTCCACCTTGCCGATGCGGAGGAGACGATGCGGCGCTTCCCCAAGTTCTCGGTCGCCGTGCCTTACCCGTTCGGCTCCGCGTCGGTGCCCGTGAGAGTGGGCGAGCAGACCTTCGGAGCGATGGCCGTGCTGTGGACGCCCAAGCCCGACGGGGCAGGTCTGTCGAGGGCGCAGCGCCGGCGTCTGCGCTCCGCGGCCGACCGTCTGGGCACCGCCCTCGCCGGGCTGAGCGCCCGCCGGGCACTCGGCGAGTGCGTCGAGCGCCGGGCTCCGGTGGTGGCCCCGCTGCCGTCCGCCCCGGTGATACGGGTGGGCCTGTTCGACTGGGACCTCGGCACCGGAGCCCTCACGGCCGACGACGAGCTGTGCGCGATCGTCGGAATCCCGCCCGGCGAGTTCGACGGACGGGAGGCCACGCTGGCGGCCAGGATCGAGCCCTCGGATCTGCCCGGCTTCCGGTCCGCCGCCCGTGCCGCGATCGAGGAACGTCATGTGCTCGCGCACTGCCTGCGCGTCCGGGACCGCGGTGGCGGGCACCGCACGGTCGAGCTGTGGGGCCGGGTGCCCGAGAACCCGGACGACCTGCGGGCGTCGTCCCATCTGGTCGGCGCCGTGCTCGACTCCGGGAGCTGTATGGCTGCCGTGGCGGCGATCGAGCGGCTCGCGGACGGCTTCTTCGCGCTCTCCCCGGACGGACGTATCGCCTATGCCAATCACAGCCTGGAGCATCTGCTGCGGGTCCGCCAGGACCAACTGCTCGACAGGCGTCCGTGGGACGTCCTGCCCTGGCTGGCCGATCCCGTCTACGAGGACCGCTACCGGGCCGCCATGATCTCTCAGCGACCGGTCTCCTTCCTGGTCCGCCGCCCGCCCGACGAGTGGCTCGTCTTCTCCCTGCACCCGGGCGCACAGGGCATGACGGGATGGGCGGCACTCGTCAGGCAGCCGGTGCCGGCCGGCACCGGACCCGGGACGTCCGTCGCGGAGGAGGGTTCCCCCGTCTCCTCGCCGCCTCCGCCGGCGGCCCCACGCCTGGGTGCCCTCTACCGCGTGCTCCACCTGGGCAGCGCCCTCACCGAGGCGGTCACCGCGAACGAGGTGTGCGATGCCGTCGCCGAGCAGCTGCTCCCGGCTTTCGGCGGCCAGAAGCTGGCGATCTGCGTGGTGGAGGAGCGGCGCCTGCGCCTGTTCGCGCAGCGCGGCTGTTCGCAGAGCGTTCTCGCCCGGTTCGAAGGCACCCCGCTGCATGCCCGGCTGCCCGTGACGGACGCGCTGACCTCCGGGGCCCCGCTGTTCGTCGAGTCCCGGGCGGAGCTCCTGGAGACGTATCCCGGGATCCCGGCCGGCGACTCCAGCTCCTGGGCGTTCCTGCCGTTGATCGCCTCCAACCGCCCGGTCGGCGCCTGCATGCTCGGCTTCGACGACGTCCATCGGTTCCCCGACGAGGAGCGCGGCGTCCTCACCGCGCTGGGCGGCCTGATCGCCCAGGCCCTCGAACGCGCCAGGCTCTACGACGCCGAGTTCGCTCTCGCCCGCGGCCTGCAGAACGCGCTGCTGCCGCACCGGCTGCCCACCGTGCCGGGCCTCGGCGTCACCGCGCGCTATCTTCCCGGCACCAGGGGGATGGACATCGGCGGCGACTGGTACGACGTCATCCCCACCGGCGAGGAGGTCGCACTGATCGTCGGGGACGTCGAGGGGCACAATGTCGCCGCCGCGGCCGCCATGGGCCAGTTGCGCAGCGCGGTGCGGGCCTTCGTGACCGCCGGCCACCAGCCGGGCGACGTCGTCGCCAGCACCAACCAGCTCCTTCTGGACCTCGACCCCGCGCTGCTCGCCAGCTGCTGCTACGCCCGCATCCACCCCCGCACGGGGTGCGTGCGCATCGTCCGCGCGGGCCACTGCCCGCCCCTGCTGCGCCTGCCCGACGGACGCACCGAAATCCTGGATGTGCCCGGCGGCCCGCTGCTCGGTGTCGAGGCGGCGGCCGACTATCCGGAGTCGGAGCTGCGCCTGGTGCCCGGATCGGTCCTGGCCCTGTACACGGACGGGCTGGTCGAGAGGCGCGGCTCGGACATCGGTTCCGGCATCGACCGGCTCCGGGCCGCACTGGCCCACACGGGCAGGGACCACTTGGAGGAGCTGGCCGACGAGCTGCTGCGGGATGCCAGCCGGTCCCCCGACAGGGCGGACGACATCGCGCTCCTCCTCACCGAGTACGCCCCGCCCCCGCAGAGGGCCACGGAGCCACCGTCGGCACGCGCCGCCTTCCGCCCGTCGCCATGAGTCACGGCGGCCCAGCCGTGCCCGACGCCTCTGTCACCTGCCCCAGATCTTCTGTCACTTGCCCCAGATCTTCCGGTACGCCTCCCGATAGCCCGACGGGTCCCAGGCCGTGACCCCGCCGCTGTTGGCGGCCGTGGTGATGTGGACGGGGGCGACATATCCGCTGGCGGGCCGGCCGGAGAAGGCGCGGTTGAACTCGTCGATGATCTGCCAGCCCTGGAGGTACAGCGGCTCGGGGACGGTGGCGGCCTGGTACTGCCCGCTGTTGATGCGGTGGAAGGCGGAAGGGGAGCCGTCGCCGGCGCCGATGTTGAAGGGCGGGCCGGAGCCGTCTTTGCCGGCCGCGCGGAGGGCGGGGGCGGCGTCGGCGAAGTACAGGTCGTTGATGGCGACGGAGTGGGTCCACCTGCTCTGGAAGCGGGAGAGGAGGGAGGCGACCTCCCGGGGGGTGCGGCTGCTCGCGTCCGAGATGGGGATGTTCTCGTACGCCAGCAGCTGCACGCCCGAGCAGGTGGCGAGTTCCTTCCTGATCAGCTCCGACTTGTTCTGGGCGAAGGGGATCGAGGCGTCGGTGAAGAGCACGACCCCGGCCTTGCCGTTGGAGCGCGAGATCACCCAGTCCGCGCTGATTTTGGCCACGTCCTCGACCTTGGTGGTGACGTTGGTGAAGAGCTGGGGTTGCCGGCTGGGTCCGGGGGAGGCGACCGCGTGCCAGCCGATGAGCGGGATACCGGCCGCGTTGGCCTGTGCGACCTGCCGTGAGGTCGCGTTGGGGTCGAAACCGCCGATGACGATGCCTGCGGGCCTCAGGGCCACGGCCTGGCCGAGTGCCGCCTGAATGCCGGCCGGGGTGCCCCCGCCGTCGATCACCCGGACCTTCCAGCCGATGACCCTCGCGGCTTCCTTTACGCCCTCCGCGGCGCCCGCGACGCCAGGATTGATCATGGTCTGGGCGACGTAGACGATGGTCCTGCCGGACACCGCCCTGGGGCCGCTGGTGGGGCCGTTCCAGGGGGCGTCGGTCCGCTCCGCCTGTCTGACGGCGGCCTCGGCCCTGGCGTGGGCGGCGGGGCAGCCGCTCGGGCCCGTGGCGGATTCCCCCGGGCCGTTCGACGAGCCGCGTTCGCAGCCGGCCAGGACGGCTGCCGCCGCCACCAGGGCGGTGGCAGCGAGCCGCGCCTTGAGGACGGTGCGGGTGGTCATGGACCGGCCCCCGGTGTGCCCCCGTCCCGCGTGGGAGCGGACGACGAGCCCGGCGGCGGCGTGGCGGGCGCGTTACCCGGGTTTGCCTCGCGATGTCCGCGCCGGTCATCCCGGCCGACCTGCTTTTCTGCTGGGGGTCCGGGGGTCGTCCCCCGGGAAGACGCAGTACCGGCCGCGGCGGCGCCGGAACGCAGCCGGCGGCGGGCGGAGTAGCCGGCCAGGCCCACGGCGAGGAGCAGCGTGGCACCGTTGAACAGCGGGGTCGCCCAGAAGTCGGCGCCCAGCTGGCCGATGCCCGCGAGGCCGACGGCGAGGACGGTGACGGCGACGACGGTACCCAGGGCGTTGGGGCGGCCGGGTTTGATCGCGGTGGAGCCGAGGAGCGCGGCGACGAAGGCGGGCAGCAGATAGTCGAGGCCGATGCTCGGGTTGCCGATCCGCTGCTGGGCCGCGAGCAGCACACCCGCGAAGCCGACGATCAGCCCCGATGCGGCGAAGGCGTAGACGGAGTACCTGCGGGTGGGGATGCCGACGAGGTCCGCGGCGCGGGGGTTGGAGCCGACGACGTACAGGTACCGGCCGAGCGGCAGCCGCTCAAGCAGCAGCCAGAGGGCGGCCGCGAGGGCGAGCACGTAGAACGCGGGGACCGGAAGGCCGAGGAACGTGGAGTCGTGGAGGTCGGTGAGGGCGGCCGGCAGGCCCTGCGGGCCCGGGACGATCCGGCCGCCGTCGGTGATCCAGCCGGTGACGGCGAACAGCATGCTGCCGGTCCCGAGCGTGGCGATGAACGAGTTGATCTGGCCGAACTCGACGACGACACCGTTGAGGACGCCCACGACCGCCCCACCGACGATCACCGTGAGGCAGGCGAGCGGCCAGGGCCAGCCTTGGGCGACGACGAGCTGCATCACCATGACGTGCGCCAGGCCGAGACCGTAGCCGATGGAGAGGTCGAATTTGCCGGTCACGATGGGGACCATGGCGCCGAGCGCGAGGAGGGCCGGGATCGACTGCTGGAACAGGATCGAGTCGACGTTGTCCAGGGTGGGGAACGTACGCGGCAGGGTGAGGGAGAAGATCAGGAAGAGCAGGGCGGCCAGGGCCAGGAGGCCGTAGCTGCCGATGACGTGCCCGCCCCGCTCCCGCAGTCCTCCCGGCGTGCCCGGCCCGCCGAGTCGGCCCAGCGGGCCCGGTCGGCGTGGCGGCCGGGACCGGGGCGAGGAGGAGGGGGAGCGGGACGCGGTCATCGGTTCGTCGCGGTTCCGGACGGGGGCATGCCGGAAGGGGACGTGGCCGAGGCTGCCCGGGTGAGCCCGGCGACCGTGAGGGCCGCGCCGCTCAGCTCGGCCGTCACGGTCCCGCGGACGAAGACCAGGGCGCGCCGGCACACGCCCGCCACCTCCTCGAAGTCGGTGGAGATGAGCAGCACCGCGAGGCCGGCGGCCAGCGCCTCGTCGAGCAGGCGGTAGACAGCGGCCTTGGCGCCGATGTCCACGCTCGCGGTCGGCTCCTCCAGGATCAGCAGGCGCAGGCCCACCCGGAGCCACCGGCCGATCATGACCTTCTGCTGGTTGCCGCCGGACAGGGTGGCGATGGGCGCCTCGCTGTCGCGCGGGCGCACCGAGAACCGTTCCATCAGGGCGGCGGCCTCGGCGCGTTCGCGGCGGGGGCTGATCCAGCGCAGCGCCGGCAGGCCTCCCGCGCGGGGGTTGGCCAGGAGGTTCTCCCGTACGGTCAGCTCGGCGGCGCAGCCCTCCTGCTGTCTGTTGCCGGTCACGAAGCCGACGCCGAGGCCGACGGCGTCGGCGACCGTACGGGGACGGTACGGCCGGCCGCCGAGAAGTGCCCGCCCGTCGAGGAGGGGCCGGGCGCCGGCGAGGGCCCGGCCCAGGCTCATGTGCCCGGCGCCCGTGAGGCCGACCAGGCCGAGGACCTCTCCGGCCTGGACTTCCAGGCTGACCGGTCCGGTCCCGGGGGTCCGTACGCCGTCGAGGGTCAGGGCGGCCGGTCCGGTGGCGGGGACGGTGGCGGGGCGGTAGCCGGTCGGTTCCTCGCCGGTGATGTCGTGCACCAGGCGGGCGGGGCTGTGGTCCGCCAGCGGGCCGTGGCTGACGAGGCGGCCGTCGCGCAGGACGGCGAAGGTGTCGGCGACCTCGTACACCTCGTCCAGGCGGTGGCTGACGTAGAGGATGCCGTGGCCCCGGTCGCGCAGGGTGTGCAGTACGTCGAAGAGCCGGGCGCAGTCCGCGGCGGGGAGGCTGGCGGTCGGCTCGTCGAGGACGGTGAGCTTCGCCCGTGTCGCCAGGGCCCGCGCGATGGCGACCAGCGACCGCTCGGCGAGGGCGAGGTCGGCGATGCGCGCGTCGGGGTCGAGATGTCCGGCGACGATCCGCAGGACCTCGGTGCAGCGCCGCCGGGTCCGCCGCCAGGAGATCAGTCCGGCGCGGCGCGGATACCCGGTGCCCAGGGCGATGTTCTCGGCGACCGTCATCCACTCCACGAGACCGAGGTCCTGGTGGATGAAGGACATGCCGCGGGAGGCGGCATGGCTCCCGAGCGGATGCCCGGCCACCGTGATCTCTCCCGCGTCGGCATGGTGGACGCCGGCGAGCACCTTGATGAGCGTCGACTTTCCGGCGCCGTTGGGGCCGAGGAGGGCGAGGACACGGCCGGCGTGGACGTCGAGATCGACCCCGGACAGCGCGAGAGTCCCGCCGAACCGCTTGCCGAGTCCGCGGATGCGGACCAGAGGTTCCGCTCCGAAGGGCGGGGGCGCTGTCGCACGGGGCTCGGGAGTGTCGTGCACGGACTCTCCCCTCAGGCGGCGTCGAGGGTGCATTCGGCCCAGATGACCTTGCCCTCCGGGGTGTAGCGCGTGCCCCAGGTCTGGGCCAGCTGCGCGACCAGGAACAGGCCACGGCCGCCCTCGTCGGTGGTGGCCGCCCGGCGCAGGTGCGGGGCCGTGTTGCTGCCGTCGAAGACCTCGCAGATCAGGGTGCGGTCGCGGAGCAGCCGTACCTTGATGGGTCCGGCACCGTGGCGGATGGCGTTGGTGACCAGCTCGCTGAGCATCAGTTCCGCGGCGAACGCGGCCTCGTCCAGTCCCCACTCGGCCAGCTGCCGGGTGGCGGCGGCACGGACCTCGCTGACGTGGGCCGGGTCGGCGGGCACGTCCCAGGTGGCGATGCGCTGGGGTGCCAGGGCATGGGTGCGGGCGACGAGCACCGCTATGTCGTCGCAGGGGTGGGCGGGCGCCACGGTGTCCAGGACCGCGTCGCAGGTGTCCTCGGGGGCGCGGTCCGGGTGGGCCGCCAGGGCTCCGCGCAGACGGTCGAGGGCCACGTCGATGTCGCGGTGCCGGTCCTCGATGAGTCCGTCGGTGTAGAGGACCAGCTGGCTGGAGTCGGGGATGTGGATCTCGGCGGTTTCGAAGGGCAGACCGCCCAGGCCCAGCGGGGGCCCGGCGGGCAGGTCGGGGAACGACACGGTGCCGTCGGGGCGGACCAGCGCGGGCGGGGGGTGGCCGGCGCGGGCCATGGTGCACTGCTGGGAGGCCGGGTCGTAGACGGCGTACAGGCAGGTCGCGCCGATGATGCCGGCCCCGTCGGCGGCGGGGTCGTCCCTGCCCTCCTCCCGGTCCAGGCGCATCACGGCGTTGTCGAGGTGGGTGAGGACCTCGTCCGGGGCGAAGTCGAGTTCGGCGAAGCTGCGTGCGGCGGTGCGGAGCCGGCCCATGGTGGCGGCGGAGTGCATCCCGTGGCCGACGACATCGCCGACGAAAAGGCCGACACGGGTGCCGGAGAGGGGGATGACGTCGTACCAGTCTCCGCCCACACCGGATTCGGCGGGCAGATAGCGATGAGCGACGTCGACGGCGTCCTGATCGGGCACGCCGCGCGGCAGCAGGCTGCGCTGCAGGGCCAGGACCATGGTGTGTTCGTGCGTGTAGCGGCGGGCGTTGTCCATGGACAGGGCGGCGCGGGTGGCGAGCTCCTGGGCCATCGAACGGTCGTCGTCCCCGAAGGGGGCAGCGTCCTGCGAGCGGTAGAAGCTCGCGATGCCCAGGACGACGCCGCGGGCGACCAGGGGGACCGCGATGAGGGAGTGGACCTGCGAGAGCAGCCCCTCGGTGTGCTCGGGGTCCTGGTCGAACCAGCCCGCGGCAGCCTTCAGGTCCGGTTCCAGCACGGCCTTCCCGCTGGTCAGGCAACGCATCTGGGGCGTGGTCGGGCGGAAGTCGCCCCGCTTGCCGACCGGAGTGAAGGGACAGTCGTCGTGGATGCCGTGGACCACCGTACGGAGCAGGTCACTGCGGGGGTCGGCGGCCTCCTCGCCGCGCAGTACCGCCTCGGGCAGGTCGATCGTGACGAAGTCGGCCAGGTGCGGGACGGCCGTCTCGGCGAGTTCCTGGGCGGTCCGGCGTACGTCCAGGGTGGTGCCTATGCGGGTGCCGGCCTCGGACAGCAGCTCCAGACGGCGTCGTGCGGCCAGGGCGTACTTCCCCACTTCCGGCTCACCCACCAGCACCAGCCCTCTGGCCAGGGTCGGGGAGCCTGCGGGGGCGCCCGTCGGGCCGTCGCCGGGGGCCGTGCGGCCGTCGCCGGATGCGGTGCCGGAAGAGTGCCCGGACGGTGGGCTCGCGGAGAGATGCTGCCCGGGCGGCGGAATGTCGGGAACGCCCCCGGACGGCGGGGTGACGGGGAGAGCGGCGCGCTCGGCGCGGTCGGTGCGGTCCGCACGCTCGGTGCGGGAGCCGATCGGCTCGTGCGCCGGGCGCGGGACGGCGCGCGGTGCGGGGCCGGGGAGGATGGCCTCGATGGCGATGCCCTCCACCCCGCAGGCGCTGGTCATCGGACGGCTCACGAGCGTGACCCGCCGGCCGTCGGACAGGGACACGTCGACGGGCGCCCGCTGCGCGGAGGAGATCAGCTCGGCGGCCCTCTCCTTGAGGAGCGCCCCGTCACGGTGGTGCAGCCCCCGGGCCAGTTCATCCACCCCGATGGTGCGGTCCGGGCCGATGGTGCGGTCCACCCCGATGGTGCGGTCCGGGCCGGCGGCGGCATCGGTGCCGGTATCCAGATACGCCCGCAGCAGAGCGCGCTCTCGCGCGGAACTCTGCTCCAGCAGCCGGCGTTCGATGGCTTCGGCCGCCTTGCGTATCACGGTGGCCAGCGCCGGGTCCTCGGTGCCGCGCGGATAGCCGAAGCACAGGACACCCTCGATGCGCCCGCTGAGCGGATCGCGGACGGGAAGCGCGCGGCAGGCGCTCGACTGGGAGCGCTGGGCGAAGTGCTCGGCGCCGTAGACCTGGATGAGTTGCCGTTCCGCGAGTGCGAGACCGATGCCGTTGGTGCCGGCGACCTGCTCGGTGAACACGAATCCCGGGACGACCTGGAACGCCGGGAGTCGTCTGGCCAGGGACTCCTCTCCGAAGCGGCGCAGCAGAACCGTCCCGTCCGCATCGGCGACGCAGATGTTCATCTGGCTACCCGCAAACCTCGACTGCAGCCGGTCGAGCACCGGAGTCGCCGCGCGGACCAGTCGGCCGTCCGGATCGAAATCCTCCCGGAAGGGAAGCTCGGCCTGGTCGGGTGAGAGACCCAGGGACCGGCAGCGCTGCCATGAATCCAGGATCGGGGTTCGCACGCCTCCCTCGATCGGCTCCCCCTGCAGGAACCGCTCACGGGACCGTGTGGGCCCGGTGCCGCCCACTGGACGTCCCGCCCGAATCGGCCCCTCGGCGAACCGAACCATGCTTTTCCCCGCCATCCCGATAACTAGTCCCTCATCGCCATAGGCATCGTCATAACTGGACATTGACGATGATACGGGCAATAAGGGCGTGCTCCAGGATTCGTTAGGTTCGTCACACCGGTGACCGGGCGGGGCGGCGTCAGGTGACCGGGCGGGGCCGGGGTCAAAGGATCGCGACCGGGTTGACCGGGGAGCCCGTCCCGCCCGGAACGTTCAGCGGCGCCACGACCAGCAGGAACTCATGACATCCCGCCTCGGCGGTGGCGGCGGAGAGTGCTTCCAGATCGAGGTTGTCCAGCAGCGGCACCCCCATCGCGGCCACGGCGAGTGCGTGGACCGGCGAGTGCACGCCGTCGACGGGCGAGGGCCGGACATCACTGTCGCCGTCACCGCCGAGCAGGGCGATGCCGCGCTCGGCCAGCAGCGGTACGGCGTCCACGTGGAAGCCCGCGCTCGCCGTGCCGGGGTCCCAGGCACCCAGTTCCCGGCGACGCCGGACGTGTCCGGAGCGCAGCAGCACCGCGTCGCCCTCGCCGATCGTCACATGGAGCGCCTTCTCCGCCGCGATGACGTCCGTCGCGTGAACTGCTTGCCCCGGCTCCAGCCAGCTGATTCCCCGGACGGTGGGGAGGTCGAGGAGTACGCCCCTGGTGACGAGGGGCCCGAGCGCCGACACCGCGCCGAAGCGGGCGCCCGCGGCGTCGACGGCCTCGCGTGCGGTCCGGCCGTCGTAGAGCTGCCCCCGGTAGGCGATGTGGCAGAGCGCGTCGAGATGGGTGACGCCCTTGCCGTGGTAGTCGACGGCGAGGAAGTCCTTGTGGGTGGACGGTTCGGGGGCCTCCACGTCGCCGAGGTCGGTCATGTGGTGCAGGGCGGGCCTGGGGTTGTCGGGGCCGGGCCGGGTGTTCCACGGCAGCGCCATCGGGACGACCGTCCCGGACCGCACCAAAGCCGTGGCCCGCCGCACATGGTCCGGGCTCACACGGTTCCAGGCACCACGGTCGGCCGGGGCCCAGCGACCCCACGTGCGGACCGCCTCGAAGAGTGCGTCGAACTCCTGACGGGAGACGGCCGGCTCGTTGCCGGTACCGGCCGACGGGGGAGCCGGAACGTGGACGGGGCCGCCGCTCATCTGTACTCACCGCTCCGAGTTCCGCAAGCGGCTCCGGCGGACGGACGTCGCGCCGGAGGGTTGCCTCCCCAGTGTGGGCGAGCGAGGGCGCTCCTGCATCCCGTGCGATGTGCGTGACCGGCGACCGCCCACCATGAGGTGGACCCCGCATCACGCAGACGCCAGGTGGGCGCGGTCGCCGGTCCATGCCCTGAACTTGCCGGCACCCAGGGCGCGTACAACTTATCCGGTGCCGCGCTGCACGCTACGTCGGTCAGGGCCGCGCGCAGGACGGCCTCGCGGTCGTCGGACTACAGCTCCCGGAACGCGACCCGGCCGTCGGCGTCCATCAGGTAGGCGGCGTTCGGCTTCGGGTCGAGCAGACGGTGCCAAGTCCCGTCTATGTCGTCGACGGCGACGGGCCAGGGCAGCGCGTCGTGCTCCTTCAGCGCGTGGGCGTGGGCGATCTTGGTTCGAGCTGGTCCGGCTGCGGGTGGCGCTCACCGGGATGGGCCTCGCGCACGTAGACCGTGAGGAACGCGACCCGCTCCCCGAACCGCGCGTAGAGCCGTTTCAGGGCCCGGTCGGCGGCCGGATGCCTTCCCTCATCAGCCGGGTGCCGAAGTGCGGATTGCGGTAGGTCATGGCACCTGGGTTGCCCTCCCGGCACGGTGCGAACGAAACCGACGGAACGGCCGTGACGCGGCATGCCGTCCTGCTGCTGAGGTCTCTGCCGGGCCGGGCCGGGCCGCCCCGGGTGCGGGGGCTACTGGCTGCTCTGCGGCTGCTCGGGACGCTGCTACTGCTACTGCTGCTGCTGGTTCTGGTCCGGCTGATCGGGTTGGTCGGGCTGATCAGGTTGGTCCGGCTGGTCCGGCACGTCGGGTTGGTCCGGCACGTCGGGCTGATCGGGCTGGTCCGGCACATCGGGCTGGTCCGGCACATCGGGCTGGTCCGGCTCATCGGGTTGGTCCGGCTGGTCCGGCACGTCGGGCTGATCGGGCTGGTCCGGCACATCGGGCTGGTCGGGCTGATCGGGAGGCGTCTGCTGCTGGTCCGGTTGGTCGGGCTGGCCGGTCTCTGCGTAGTTCGTGAGCACGTCGACCCGGTTCGAGGCGGCGGAGGTGTTGCCCGCTTCATCGACCGCCCTGACCGTGAAGCCGTACTCGGTTCCGGGCTCAAGGTTGGAGATGCGTGCTCCCCGGCTGTCCGGGGTGAGTTCCTGGACCGGTTTGGCCTTGCCCGCCTGGAAGATTCGGTATCCGGCGACCTCGACGTCGCCCTTGGCCGCCTTCCAGGTCAGTTCCACCGTGGTGGATCCGTTGACCTGGGCCTGAAGCCCGGTCGGCGGAGCCGGAACGACCTTGTCCTTGCTGTTCCTGCCGCTCTTCTTGTTGACCGGACGCTCGATCCAGGTGTCCTTGGCCTCGTCGACGACGAGGATCTTCGTCATGGGACGGGACGCCGGGGCGACGACGACGGCGCGCTCCGGGACGTAGCCCTGCCACGCGCGGCCCGTATGGCGTGCGGCACCCTTCAGTGGCGTCGCCGCTGTCAGGGGGTTGCCGCAGGCGCAGCGCACCCGGGGTACTCCCTGGTCATCGATCAGAACCGCGGTGCCGGACTGCAGGACCGCGGGAAAGCTCTTGGCCCGGCCGTCCACGAAGCCGTAACCGGTCATCCGGGTGTCTTTGCGCAGCACCACCGAGGTCAGGGAGCGCAGGTAGTCCGGGAGGAGAGGCACTCCCATGCCGATCGCCCCGGCGAAGGCCCGCTCCGCCTCCTTGTCCCCTTTGAGGAACCGGATCTGTTTCTCCACATCGCAGCTGTCGGCTCCTCTCGACCCGCCGTAGAGCCCCTCGGCCGAGCCCTTGGCGGACCGGTGGCCGGACGGCTTGGCAGGGGGGCGCTCTCTGGGGGTCGGAGAGTTGGCCGGGGAGGGCAGCCGGACGGGAGCAGCCGCCGTCGAGTCGGTGAAGGGGTCCGGTCCCGGGTCCGCGACGGACATCAGCACCAGTTCCGTCGAGCCGTCCGCCGCCGACTGCTCCTGGGGGTCGTCCCCACCACCACAGGCCGCAGCGGAGAGCAGGACCGCGAAGGCCACGACGGCGGCGGCCTTGTGCACCGAGTGAGCCATATATGTGCGCGCCACCAGACCGCCTCCTGGGATATTCGGTGACTTCCACCCTGATTGTCGGCTCCACCGAAGGGGTGTCCGCAAACGGAGAGCACCCATACGACTACAGCGCGACCACGTCGACGCCGGTCGGTCACCCCAAAAGTCCGGCGGCGGACGGGTTCCCCCCAACAGGCAAAGGTCGACAGGCGGTTCCGTGCGGGAGAGGCCCGCTCCGTGGTGATCCACGAGTCGGTCACGGCCACACAGGACGGCCGCGCCGGAACAGAGGGCGAACGGGTTGCCTGCGTGAACGTACCGTTCGAGTGAACGCACCGCCGATGATCACCAACTGGATCTGTCTGCATCTGTCTGCATCCGTCCGCGCGACCCGGACCGGCGCGTGCCCCCGCGTCACGCACGAGGACACGCGCCGGTGCCGCGGGAGCGCTGCAGAGCCACTCACCGCACAGTCCTACGCCGTACGTCCTACGCCGCGTCGACTGGTGCTCCCCAGCCGACGGTCCGTCCGGCCATGCCTCCGCCGCCGGCGCTCACTCCGTCGCGCGGGATCTGCGCGCTGTCGCCCTTGGTCGTGAACCGACCGCCCCGCAGCTCGAAGCGCTCGGTGGGCGAGCAGCCGATCGACGGGGTGATCAGCAGGCTCACGGCGACGGGTGCGGGGTCGGTGCTGGCCGTGGAGAACTCGCAGATCGCGCCCCCTCCGGTGACCGGGAACCAGAACCAGCCGTCCACGCCGCCGACCCGCACCGAATCCGTCAGCACGAACCGGCCGTCCTTCCGGGCAAAGGCCTTCAGGCGGACGGAGGCTGCCAGCGGGTCGGTGGTGGACCGGATCGCGGTCAGGGTGAACTTGACGTTCTCGTCCGCGTCCAGGACCGAGGACGCGATCTGCCTGGTCTCAGCCTCCTGCCCACCCGCCGTCCGCCCGCCCTCGGCTTCGGCGGTCGCGATGGGGGTGGTCAGCATGGCGACGGTCGCCGCGGCGGCGGCCAGCGCCGCGCCGCCGCGCACGAGCGAACTCCCTTGTATCGACATATTTCCTCCTTGTTTTCCTGTTCATCCTTTTTGTTCGTAAACGGCAATCTCTCCATTCCACCGAACAACACAAGAACCACCAGAATCACCCGTTCGCGCAGAGTGTCGCCGCCGGGCGGACTGTCACTGTCCGCGGTATGCCACCGGGGAAGGCAGCCCTCCGGGGCGAGTCGCCGGATACCGATCGGGACGGCTCCCGCCTGGCGGGGCCGCACTCGACAAGAGCCTTCTCGCCGACGTCAGCTTCGAGGGGGCTCGGCTCGGAGGCGCGAATCCGAGTTCCGGGTCCTTGACCCGCGTCGACTTCGCCGACGCGGACCTGCGTGGCGCGGATCTGTCGGGGGCCACGCTGTCCGGTACCACTCTGCGCGGTGTGAGGACGGAAGGGGCCGGTCTGCCGGGGGACGAGCCGGGAGAACGTCGTGTGCCCGGACGGGTCCGAATCCGTCGGCACGCGTTCCTGCGCCGGACACCTCACGCCGGGGTCTTGAACCGGCCGACCCGAGCCCGGCTCAAGATGCCCGAGGCCTCGGGCGGACGACGGCGTGTTCCGCCGATGGTGATCTCGGGATACAACTCGCCGATGCGGGTACCGGGGAGCAGAAGCGTGAACAAGGAGACGAAAGGGACGACCGTGGCCTTCGACGCGCCGCCCGCCGTCGCGTCCGTAAACCCCTTTGGAGAAGTTCCCATGGCCAGGCACGCAATCGTCACCCACCGTAAACGCCTCATGGCCGGCGCCGGTGCCGCCGTGCTTGCCACCGTCCTCGGCGCGGCCTCCGCAACAGGAACCACCGCGCCAGGCGCTCAGCTCCCGTCGCCGACACCTACGCCGTCGAAACCGTCGTCAATGATGATGGTCGTCGTCAAGGCGGAGTTCGAGCCGGCGAGCGCGGCGCCCGAGGCGGAGGCGGTGACCTACGACACGGACCTGGTGCCGGAGGGGAGCGAGGTCTGGGTCAAGGGGATGGCGCACGACAAGATGATGGCGCACGACAACGAAGTCACCCGCGTCCACCTGCGGGTGAAGGAACTCGTCGCGGACCACACCTACGGCGTCCACGTCCACACCGATCCGTGCGGCGTGCGGCCCACCTCCTCGGGTCCGCACTACCAGCACAGGCAGGACCCGGAGGAGCCCTCGGTCGACTCGAAGTTCGCCAATACGAAGAACGAGGTATGGCTGGACTTCACCACCGACGAGAACGGCACCGGGAAGGCCACGGCCAAGGTCGACTGGCAGTTCCGTGCGGGAGAGGCCCAATCCGTGGTGATCCACGAGTCGGACACCGAGACGCGGGACGGTCGCGCCGGAACGGCGGGCGATCGGGTTGCCTGCGTGAACGTACCGTTTGGGTAAGTGCGTCACGCGGCCGCACCGCCCTGGGCCCGCCCGAGGCGTTGCCGGTGACCCTTCGGGCATCTTTCGGTGCCGCAGCGCGGTCAGGCGCGGCCGTGTGCCTCCTGGGAGCGGTGCGACAGCGCGTCGATGACCACGGCAGCGAACAGCACCCCGCCGGTGATCATGAACTGGATGGCCATGGGTGTGCCGGTGAGTGCCATGCCCGAGGCGACCGACTGGATGACCAGCACGCCGAACACCGCGGACCATGTCCTGCCGCGTCCCCCGAACAGGCTGGTGCCGCCGATGACCGCCGCCGCGATGGCGTTCAGCAACAGGACGCCCGAGCCCGAGTCCTGGCTCACCGAGGTGATCCGCGAGGCCAGGAACAGACCGCCGACCGCGGCCATCGTGCCCGAGACCGCGAGCACCGAGGTCCGTACCCACACCACTCCGAGGCCGGCGCGGCGGGCAGCCTCGATACCGCCGCCGAGTGCGTAGACCTGCCGTCCGTAGTGCGTGCGGCGCAGGAAGACGTCCAGGCCGACGACCACGACGAGGAAGATCAGGAGGGCGAGCGGCAGGCCCTGGAACTGGTTGAGCACATAGGCGGCGGTGAACGCGATCACCGTGAGGACTCCCGTGCGCACCCCGATCTCCCGGAGCGGCCGGCACGGCATGCCGACGGCCCGGCGGCGTCGCCTGTCCCGGCAGGACGTGAGGAAGACCAGGCCGACACTGAGTGCCGCCACCCCGTAGGCGGCGATTTCGTTGGTGAAGTAGTAGCTGGTCAGCTTGGCGACGAGGCCGTTGTCGTCGAGGTTGATGGTGCCGCTGGTGCCGAGGATGTAGAGCATGAGGCCGTTCCAGGCCAGCAGCCCCGCCAGGGTGACGACGAACGCGGGCACACCGGTCTTCGCGAAGGAGAACCCCTGGATGGCCCCCACCGCGGTACCGGCGAGCACGGCGGTGATGAGGGCGAGCCATTCCGGCACGCCGTTGTGCACGTTCAGCACGGCGAAGAGAGCAGCCGCCAGACCGCTGATCGAGCCGACCGACAGGTCGATCTCGCCGATCAGCAGTACGAAGACGATGCCGACCGCGATCAGGCCCGTACCCACGATGTCCACACTCAGATTGGACAGGTTCCGCGGTGAGAGGAAGTTCTCGTCGAGGATCTGGAAGACGATCCAGATTGCCACGAGGAAGAGGACGACCGGGAAGAAGCCCAGTTCGCCACTGCTCAGCCTGCGCCGGAACACAGTGGCCCAGCCCTTCAGGCCCTTCAGGCCCTTCAGGCCCTTCAGGCCCTTCAGGCCCTTCAGGCCCTTCAGGCCCTTCAGGACATGGCCGGGTTCCTGCCCGCGACGTGGCTGACGCGGCTCGGCAGCGGGGCCGGCACGCGTGTGCTCCGTCGTCTTGCGGGTGTCCTTCACCACTCTGCCTCCAGGTGCGTCACGTGGCGGGGCACCGTGCTTTCCGTGGCGCCGGTGATGCAGGAGATGATCTGTTCCTGAGACGTGGTGTTCACGTCGAAGAAGCCGTTGTTGCGGCCGAGCCGCAGCACCGCGGCCCGGTCCGCGAGAGCCTTGACGTCGCCCATGTTGTGGCTGATGAGCAGGACCCCCAGACCGCGGTCGCGCAGCCGGTCGACGAGATCCAGGACCCGTCTGGTCTGCTCGACGCCCAGGGATGCGGTGGGTTCGTCCAGGAGGAGGACCTGCGGTTCGCCGAGGAGCGAGCGGGCGATGGCAACCATCTGCCGCTGGCCGGTGGAGAGGGAGACGACGGGGCTGCGCAGCCCGGGGAGGCCGGTCCACAGAAGCTCCAGCAGCTCCCGGGTACGGCGTTCCATCTCCACCTCGTCGAGGAACCCGAACCTGCGGACCTCCCGCCCGAGGAACAGGTTGCCGACGACGTCGAGGTTCCCGCACAGCGCGAGGTCCTGGTAGACGGTGGCGATGCCGAGATCCTGGGCGTCGTGGGGACGCCTGATCTGGACCGTCCTGCCCTCCCACTCGATGACACCCGTGTCCGCCGGTGCGACGCCCGCGATCACCTTCACCAGAGTGGACTTGCCGGCCCCGTTGTCCCCCAGAAGGGCGACGACCTGGCCGGCGTGGAGTTCCAGATCGATGTCCGCGAGGACCTGGACGGCGCCGAAGCGCTTGGACACGCCGTGCAACGCCAGCAGGGGTGGAGTCGGCACGGAAACCATCTCCTTCCCGGGGCCCCGGACCGGTGAGGGCCGGTCGGTCCATCCGGTTATCCGGTGAGTCCGGCCTTGTCGCAGGCCGCTCTGAACTGCGAGGTACAGATCTGGTCGACCGTGTACACACCGTCCTTCACGAGGGTGTCCTCGATGGTGTCGACGGTCACGGGCACCGGGGTGAGCAGCACGGCCGGAATCGCCGTCTCCGTGCGGTTGCGCACCGTGTCCGTGGCCAGGCGCTCCAGGCTTTCACCGCGGGCCGCGGCCACGGCCATCTCGGCGCCGGCGGTGGCCTCGGCCGAGAAGGGCTTGTAGACGGTCATGTACTGGTCGCCGCTGACGATGCGTCGCACAGCCCCGAGGTCGGCGTCCTGACCGGTGACCGGGGGAAGCGACTTGATCTTGTTGGCCTTGAGGGCGGAGATACTGCCGGCGGCGAGGCCGTCGTTGGCGGCGTAGACGCCGTCGATGTTGCCGGCACCGAGGGCGGAGATGGCCCCGGACATGTTCTTGTGCGCGATCTCCACTCGCCACGTGTGCGTGTCGTACGTCTTGCTGATCTTCACCCTGCCCTCGAGCACGGACAGCGCACCCTTCTTGAACGCGACCGCGTTGGGATCGGTCTGGTCGCCGTTCATCATGACGATCTGACTGCTGTCCGCCCCGTCACCCATGGCCCGCAGGAGCGCCCGGGCCTGGAGCCTGCCGACCTCCTCACCGTCGAAGGACGCGAAACCCGCTATCGGGCCCTCCGCGAGACGGTCGTAGGCGATGACCGGGATGTTCGCCGCGTCCGCCTTCTTGACGGCGGCGCTGATCGACCTTGCGTCGACAGCCGCGAGGACGATCGCATCGAACCCCTTGGTGATCATGGACTCCAGCTGTTGCTGCTGGGCAGCCACCTGGCCCCGGGCATTGGCGTGCTCCACCGTGCAGTCGCGGCACAGCTCCTTGATGCGCTCCTCCAGCAGGCGCCTGTCGCGCGTCTCCCAGCGAGCCGTGGTGGCGTCCGGCATCAGCAGGCCGATCTTCGGGCCGCTCCCCCCGTCGGCGCCGTTCCCGCCGGCCTGCCCACAGGCCGCGAGAGCGACGGCCGCCGACACCGCGGCCACGGCGACGACCGTCTCCCTCACGTGGTTCCTCATGGCTTAGGACACCTCTCCTGTCGGTCCTCCCGTGGACACGGCGATCTCGCTCCACACCTGCTTGCCTCCGCTCACCGGCACGGTTCCCCAGGACGCCGACATGGCCTCCACGAGGAAGAGGCCCCGGCCACCGGTCGCCTCCCAGTCCACGATCACCGGCTTGGCGGGGGTGCGCGGCGACGCGTCGCGCACGGCGACCCGCAACCGGTCTCCGGTGAGCGTGAGGTCCAGGTGCACTGCGCCGTCCGTGTGCACCAGGGCGTTGGTGACCAGTTCGGAGACGACCAGCAGAACCACGTCGGCCGCTTCCGTCGCGTTCCAGGAGCGCAGCGTGCGCGCGGTGAAACGGCGCGCGTGCAGGACCGCGTCGGGCAGTCGCCACACCGACCAGCCGGAACGTATGGGCCGGACCTTCAGGCCGTCGTAGCGCAGGAGGAGCAGCGCCACGTCGTCCTCGTACTGGCCACGGTCGCCGAGCAGTTCGTCGGCCACGTGGTCGGCGTTGGCGGCGTCGGTCGCGGAGAGCACCGTGCGCATGCGCCGCAGGCCCTCGTCCATGTCCAGACTCTTGGACTCGATCAGACCGTCCGTCGTCAGGACGAGCGTCGCGCCCGGCGTGAGTACGACGGCGGTCATGGGGAAGTCCGCCTCCGCCAGGACACCCATCGGGGGCCCGCCCTCGACCGTCACCTCCTCGGTGCCGCCGTCCGGGTGGCGCAGCAACGGCGGCGGATGGCCCGCCCGGACGCACCAGGCGTGTCCCTCCTCCAAGTCCAGATCGGCATAGCAGCAGGTGGCGAAGAGGTCGGTCTCCATGTCGACGAGCAGGCGGTTGGCGTGCGAGACGACCACGTCGGGCGGGTGGCCCTCCACGGCGTAGGCCCTGATCGCCGTACGTATCTGCCCCATGATCGTCGCAGCGGCTGCGCTGTGCCCCTGTACGTCCCCGATGACCAGTGCCACATGGTTCCGGGAGAGCGCGATGACGTCGTACCAGTCGCCGCCGACCTGCAGTCCCCGCTGCGCGGGCAGATAGCGGGCGACGGCGACGCCTCCGGGCAGCGCCGGAAGGCTGCGGGGCAGCAGGCTGCGCTGGAGCATGGTGGCCAGTTCCTGCTCGGCGTCGTACGCCTGCGCGCGCGTCAGGGCCTGTCCGACCAGCCCCGACATCGCGGTCAGCAGGGACCGTTCCTCGGGACTGAACTTGTGCGGTGTGTCCCAGCCGACGAGGCAGGCGCCGACAACCCGGCCGCGCGCCAGGAGCGGCACCACGGCCAGCCCGCCGGGACCGATCGCTGCCAGGTCTGCTTCGAGGGCGGTACCCGCGGGCCACACACTTGTACGACACCCGCGCAGCGCGGCCCGGAGTGTGGGCAGGGCGTCCAGCGGTGCGTCGGTCCACCCGGAAGACCATTCGGAATGCCAGGCCTCGGGCCAGACGGTGGGCTGCGGCGGATCCAGGACGGTGACCACCAGCCGCTCCGCCTCGAACTGCGCGAGCGCCAGCCGCTGGGCTCCGAGCGGCCCGCGCAGGGCGTCGACCGCCGCCCGGCTGACCTCCCGGACACTCGTCGCGTCCGCGAGCGCGGCGGCCATCCGCCGTACGCGGGAGACCTCGTCGACCCCGGGCCGCAGGGCCGAGGAGTCGGTGACCATGCCCAGTACCTGCTTCGGCGTCCGCCCCGGCTCCCGGTCGCCGCCGGCCGATACGCGGCAGCTCAGGCGCAGCCAGCACAACTCGTCGGGGGGCCGGCGGACGCGGAACTCCAGCTGCCGGCCGGTGGGGGTCGCCTGACGCGCATCCACGACGGACATGAGGGCCGGCACGTCGTCGGGGACCGCACGCGCCAGGAGCGTCTCCACCTCGCCGTCGAAGTCGTCCGGAGCGATGCCGAACAATTCGAGCATCCGGGCGTCCGCATCGATACGGCCCGTGCCGGGCGTGAGCGTGAACGAGCCGGCGCCGAGCCGGCCCAGAGCCGCCATCAGGGCCGATCCCGACTCGACCGGGCCGACGACCGCCGGTCCGACGACCGCGGTTCGTTCCGCGCCGTCCGGTGTGCCGCCCTCCTGGAGCCAGGCGGCCACCTCGTCGGCGTACAGCTCCAGCAGGCCGCGCTGTTCGGTGGTGAAGCCGTCCGCGTCGCCGACGACGACCAGACAGCCCAGCCGTTTGCCGTCGACCGCGAGGGGCAGTGCGCCCAGTGGGGCGTCGGCCGGGATCGCTCCCGGGACGCTCGTGGGGGAGGCGGCGAGTTCGCCGGAGTCCCACCACAGCGGTCGCCCGGCACGGAGGGCATCGGCAAGGGGGGTACGGCCGGACAGAGCACAGCTCTCCGGTAGTCCGAACGGTCCATACCGGTCCGTGGCACCTGCGCCGACCGTCACGAGATCGACCAGCCGCAGTTTGTCGTCGTTGTCGGCCGTTGCATAGAGGGCGGTGAGCACCGCCCCGGCGAACACCAGGACCTGCTCCCTCACGCCTGGCCGCGGCGCCGGGGGCGGTGGACTGGCGTCATCTGCGCCGGCGAGGTCCGCCCTCGGCCGCGGCAGCCCGGGGCCGACGCCTCCCTCATGGCGCATGGTTCACGAGACCTCCTCACCATGCCACGCGTACCGGCAGACAGAGGCCCTGCAGACAGCCATGACGCGGGGCGCCGGACGTAGGAATGTGAACATATGCCCTAAAGCCACAAAATTCCCATGCGTTCAGTGTGGCACCGGCCGTGATGACCGGCGAGCGCCGCAGAGCCGGCTCCGCCACCAGCACCGGCCCCGCCACCGGGCTACTGTGACCGCGGTGCCCGCACTGGCAACTCGGTTCGCCGGCTCCCGCCAACGCGCCATCGGCACCAGCGACCTCGACCGCCCTGGGCTCAGCCATGCCCGGTGGCCGGACGGCTTGGCAGGAGGGCGCTGCCTGGGAGTCGGCGATCGGCACCGGGTGCAGGCGACGAGTGTGCGCCGCCCGAAGGCGCGTCCGCGTGCTGGTCCGCGTGTACACCGGGCGACCGCGTCTCCGGGCTGAGTCATTGATCACGTCGTTTGTCGTCTGCTCGCGCTCATCTGCTCGTGCTCGCGCGCACTGGCGTTGATGCGCCAGGGATGGCTGGTGAACATGCGTGTGTCTCGTCCGCGGCTGTGCGTGACCGTGATCGCTCTGTCCGTGGTCCTCGTCGTCGGCTGCAGGGAGGACGAGCAGGGCCGGAGTTGTCCTGACGGGGCGGGCACAGACCTCTCCGGTCACACCGTTGCGGGGTCCGAGCTGTGGCAGAAGAGGTTCCGCTGCATCAACTTCGACGGCTCGACGCTCACCGGCTCGGTCTCCGAAGCGAACCTGAGCCGGGGCAACCTCTTCCGAGCGCGGCTGCCCGATGTGCTGCTGGAGAGTGTCGACCTTCGTCACGCGGACCTTCGCTGCGCCGTGCTCACCTTCGCCGCCCTCGCGGAAGTCGACCTGCGCGGCGCGGATCTCGGCGGGGCCGCACTCGACAAGAGCCTTTTCGCCGACGTCAGCTTCGAGGGGGCTCGGCTCGGAGGCGCGAATCCGAGTTCCGGGTCCTTGACCCGCGTCGACTTCGCCGACGCGGACCTGCGTGGCGCGGATCTGTCGGGGGCCACGCTGTCCGGTACCACTCTGCGCGGTGTGAGGACGGAAGGGGCCGGTCTGCCGGGGGACGAGCCGGGAGAACGTCGTGTGCCCGGACGGGTCCGAATCCGTCGGCACGCGTTCCTGCGCCGGACACCTCACGCCGGCGTCCTGAGCCTCGCGCCGACGCCCGGGCCGTCCATGTGAGCTTCGGCATCGCCGCTCTCTGCGTCGCCGTGGTCGCCCTGCGCCCCACCGGCGCCGCCCCGGGGCACCGGCGGTGACGACGACTGCTTGTTTTCAGGGCACCACGCATCCTCTGATACGCTGCTCCAGCGACGTCACCCCAGCTGATGAGCACCTCCGACACCCACCGGGACCATCTCCCGGAGTCGAAAGCAATTCCGTTGGGGGCACGCCAAATGGTGTGAGAGACTTGTTCGCGCACAACAGCTTGGTCCTGTGGAGCAGTTTGGAGTGCTCGCCACCCTGTCAAGGTGGAGGCCGCGGGTTCAAATCCCGTCAGGACCGCTGAGGTTTCACGTGAAACCTCGTGGCTGGGTAGCTCAGTTGGTACGAGCGTCCGCCTGAAAAGCGGAAGGTCGCCGGTTCGACCCCGGCCCCAGCCACAACCTCGAAGGTCCCGTTCGATCGGACGGGACCTTCGTCGTTACCACCGCGTGCACCTTCGCCGCTCTCTGTCGTTGCCTGCCGTTCCCCGCTGTTCCTCGCCTTTTTCCGGCGTGATCAGCGTCTCATGGGCACGGTTTGCCACGGGGGGTGGGGGGTGCGTATGGTGGTAGATCGTTTGATCCCATTTGCCCGGCGCCAAAAAGACGCGCCGCGTGTGGCGCGTACTCTCCCTTGCCGTGGCCGGATCGCATAGAGGCGGTCGATTGCGACTTCACGGAGTTTGGGCGCGTGCCGAGAACTCCGGAAGGTTCGCATTTCGCATGTCTGCTGTCAGTACTGATTACGTCGTCCTGCCCGAGAACGACGCCGACGAGTCCACCGCCCCCGAGGTCACCTTCGCGGACCTGGGGCTGCCCGAGGCCGTCGTCCGCAAGCTCGCGCAGAACGGGGTGACCGTCCCGTTCCCGATCCAGGCCGCGACCATCCCGGACGCGCTGGCGGGCAGGGACATCCTCGGCCGTGGCCGCACCGGCTCCGGCAAGACCCTCTCCTTCGGCCTGCCGGCCCTGGCCACGCTGGCCGGCGGCTACACCGAGAAGAAGAAGCCGCGGGCCGTCATCCTCACGCCGACCCGTGAGCTCGCCATGCAGGTCGCCGACGCGCTCCAGCCGTACGGCGACGTCCTCGGCCTGAAGATGAAGGTCGTCTGCGGCGGTACGTCGATGGGCAACCAGATCTACGCCCTGGAGCGCGGCGTCGACATCCTCGTCGCCACCCCGGGCCGCCTCCGCGACATCATCAACCGCGGTGCCTGCTCCCTCGAGAACGTGCAGATCGCCGTCCTCGACGAGGCCGACCAGATGTCCGACCTGGGCTTCCTGCCCGAGGTCACCGAACTGCTCGACCAGGTGCCGGCCGGCGGTCAGCGAATGCTCTTCTCCGCGACCATGGAGAACGAGATCGCCACCCTCGTCAAGCGGTACCTCGACAACCCGGCCCTGCACGAGGTCGACGCCGCTCAGGGTGCCGTGACGACCATGTCGCACCACATCCTGATCGTGAAGCCCAAGGACAAGGCGCCGGTCACCGCCGCCATCGCCTCCCGCAAGGGCCGCACCATCATCTTCGTCCGTACGCAGCTGGGCGCCGACCGCGTCGCCGAGCAGCTCCGCGACGCCGGTGTGAAGTCCGACGCCCTGCACGGCGGCATGACCCAGGGCGCGCGGACCCGGACGCTGGCCGACTTCAAGGACGGGTACGTGAACGTGCTCGTCGCGACGGATGTCGCCGCACGCGGCATCCACGTGGACGGCATCGACCTCGTCCTGAACGTCGACCCCGCCGGCGACCACAAGGACTACCTGCACCGGGCCGGCCGTACGGCTCGTGCGGGCCGTACCGGGACCGTGGTCTCCCTCTCCCTCCCGCACCAGCGGCGCCAGATCTTCCGCCTGATGGAGGACGCGGGCGTCGACGCCTCGCGTCACATCATCCAGGGCGGCGCCGCCTTCGAGCCCGAGGTCGCCGACATCACCGGCGCCCGGTCCATGACCGAGGTCCAGGCCGAGTCCGCCGGTAACGCCGCCCAGCAGGCCGAGCGCGAAGTCGCCCACCTCACCAAGCAGTTGGAGCGGGCCACGCGCCGCGCGACCGAACTGCGCGAGGAGGCCGACCGCCTCGTGGCCCGTGTCGCGCGCGAGCGGGGCGAGGACCCGGCGGCGGCGGTCGAGGCCGCGTCGGCTGCCGCAGAGGTGTCCGTACCGGAGCAGGCGGTCGCCCAGGGCGCCGCCGAGCGGGTCGAGCGTGCCGAGCGCGAGGAGCGCCCGGAGGCGTCTTCCTCGTCCACCTCGTCCTCCTCTTCCTCGTACGAGCGCCGTGAGCGGCGTGACGGTGACCGTGGTGGTTTCCGTCGGGACAACGACCGTCGTGACGACCGTGGCGGGCGTTCCTTCGAGCGCCGCGATGACCGTGGTGGTTTCCGTCGGGACGAGCGGCGTGACGGTGACCGTGGTGGTTTCCGTCGGGACAACGAGCGTCGTGACGACCGCGGCGGGCGCTCCTTCGACCGTCGTGACGATCGTGGCGGCCGTTCCTTCGAGCGCCGTGACGACCGTGGTGGTTTCCGTCGGGACGAGCGGCGTGACGGTGACCGTGGTGGTTTCCGTCGGGACAACGACCGTCGTGACGACCGCGGCGGGCGCTCCTTCGAGCGCCGTGACGACCGGGGCGGCTTCAACCGTGACCGTGACCGCGGGTTCGACCGTGGCGGCCGTTCCTTCGACCGTCGTGACGACCGCGGCGGCCACCGTGGCAGCGACCGCCCGTTCAACCGCGACCGCCAGGGCGACCGCCCGTCGAGCGGCTACCGCTCCGGCAGCCACGACCGCCCCTCCGGCCGCCGCGACGACCACCGCGGCACCGGCGCCGGCAGCTCCTTCAACCGCCGCGAGGACAAGCCGCGTTGGAAGCGCAACGGCTGACGACGTCTGCAGAACATCTAGGGCCCGTACGGCTTCCGCCGTACGGGCCCTTCCCGTTGCCCCCGACAGCCCCGGCGGCCCCACCAGGACACGTTGATACGCTGCCTTCGCCCATTTAGGGCATGCACATTTCATCCACGGATATCGTGGGTCGAGGGCCGGGGGTTCCATGGGGGGGCGCGTGTTCCGAGGTCGTCGTGTGGTCGGGCGTGGGGGCGCGGCGGCGGCCGTCGCTCTCGCGGTCGCCGCGAGTTCGCTCGGAGTCGCACCGATAGGGACGGCCGTGGCCGTCGGCGCAGGGGACGAGCTCGTCCTGCTCGCCGCGGACAGGACCGCACCGCGCCATGCCGGCGTGCGGGGTTACGGAGACACCGGTCTGGTCTCACAGCCGGAGGGCGCCACCCACGCGCAGTGGACCGACTACGCGACGGGACAGTCACGGGACCTCACCGAGTTCCCCGAGTGGGACGAGCGGCAGGGGTCGTACGGGCTCGCCCAGTCCGATACGGCGTTCGCATCGTCGACCGACGCGGAGGGGCGACGCGTCGTCGAGTTCCGTGCTCGCGTCGTCGGCCGTCGTCGCCGTGCCGTGGACGGCCGCGGCGGCGCAGGACCGGGCGGCGCGGAACCAGCCGCCGTCGCAGCCGGAGCCGTCGGAGCTCACGACGGGGAGCAAGGCATGCGTGAGGGGAGCCGAGCGGCCGTACGTCCGTTCCCTGCCGACGCTGGCCGCGGTGCTCCGCGACCCGGACGGCGGCAGCGTCAGCGCGGAGTTCGAGGTGTCCTGGACGGACGGTGCCGGGGACCAGCAGGTGCGGACCCTGACGACCACGGCCAAGTCCAGCGGGTCGGCGTTCAGCGTGGGCGCGCCGAGCGATGTGCCGGCGTTCACCGAGGTGAGCCGGCGGGTGCGGGCGCACGACGGGACGGGCCCGGGGCCCTGGAGCTCCGACGGTGGCAGCGGCGCCTGCGAGTTCGTGTACGACACCGGGGCACCGGCCAGGCCGTCGGTCACGTCCGCCGAGTACCCCGACGACAACGAGCAGTGGCACGACGGCGTCGGCGTGCACGGCACCTTCACCGTCGACTCGGCGTCGGACGACACGGTGTCGTACGTCTACGAGTTCACAGGCGAGGCGCCGCTGACGGCTGCCCCGGACAAGCGCGGCGGGCCGGTCGAGCTGCGGTGGATGCCGAAGAGGTCCGGGCGGGCGACGCTGAGCGTGCGGGCGGTCGACCGGGCGGGCAACGTGAGCGGGCCGACGACGTACTCGTTCCGCGTGGCGAGCGGTCGTACGCCCGTTGCCGCCTGGACGCCGGCCGACCCGGCCGGCTCGGGTGAGGCCGCGGCCGAGGCGGGGGCCGGTCCGCGACGGCGGGAGGCGGCGTCGCCTTCGGCACGCAGGGACCCCCGCGGACCACGGTGACGGCTGCGGTCGAGCTCGACGGCTCGGGCGACGCCTATCTGACGACCGGTGCGCCGGCCGTGGACACCGGCGCGGCCTTCGCGGTGAGCGCCTGGGTCCGGCCCGACGCGCTCGACGCGGGCCGGACAGTGGTGTGCCAGGGCGGATTCCGGCTCGGTTCGGGCGCGGACGGACGCTGGTCGTTCGGGCTCGGCGAGACGCAGGCCGAGGGCGGCACCCCGGAGGCCGGGAAGAGGCCGGGAAGTGGACACATCTGGCCGGTGCGGTGACCCGGTGGCGAAGACCGCGAGTCTGTACGTCGACGGCCGGCTCGCCGAGACCGTTGCCGGTGTCACGGTGCCCGCCGAGTCGGGCGAACTGCAGATCGGCCGCGAGGACACCGGGGGCGGGAACTGGCACGGGGTGCTGGCCGCCGTACGACTCTGGGGCCGGGTCGTCGTCGCCGACGAGATCGCCGCGGCGGCGAAGCGGTCCACCCTGAGCAAGGGGTACTGGGAGCTCGACGCGGCGGCCGACGGCAGCCGTCCCGAGCGCGACGCGGCAGCGCGCTGAGCCTCGGCGGCGACGCGAAGATCCATCAGCAGGACACCTCCTGCGATCCGCTCGACCCTGGCTGCCTGCCCGGCGACTCCCCGATCAACGGGACCGGCCATCTGGCGCTCGACGGGGACGGCGACTTCGCGGCCACCGGCGCCGCGGTCGTCGACAGCGGGGACAGCTTCTCCCTCGCCGCGCACGTCCGGCTCGACGAGGAGGCACAGGACCGTACGATGACCGTCCTGTCCCTGGCGGGCGAGCACAACTCCCTCGCCACCGTGCGCTATTCCGCCGAGCTGCAACGCTGGCAGGCGATCCTCACCCACGCGGACGCGCCCGGGGCGGAGACCACCACGCTCACCGCGGAGAACGCGGCGGCGTGGCCCGGCTGGGTCCACCACCTCGCCCTCGTGTACGACGACGCGGCGGATGAGATCAAGCTGTACGTCGACGGCCAACTCTCGGCACGGGCGCCCTACCACCACGCCTGGAACGCCACCGGAGGCCTCCGGATCGGCCGCGCCCTGACCGCCGACGGACGCTGTTGGCGAAGTCCGGCCTGTGGCGTGGGCGGACCGACGAGTGGACCATGTGTGGCGGTGCCCGACTCGGAAGCGTGAACACTTCGGCCCGAAGTGTTCACGCTTCCGCGAC
>NZ_JBSFUU010000064.1:0-58665 GCF_053591955.1 Streptomyces sp. NPDC002845
TCTCCCGGACCCCGACATCCTGGGCCTTCAGCAGAGCGATCTCCTCACGCTCCTCGAAGGAGAGATATCTGTCCGAGACCGGGCCAAGCTGGATCGATGGCATTCCGCCACGTTCCCTGAACCAGCGTGAGCCGACCGGCCCCGACACGCCGCACGCGACCGCCGCGTCCTCGCTGGTCAGCCCTTCGGCGATCTTCTTCCAGAAAGCACGTTCCACATCCCTGCGGATTGGCGGTTTGCCCGGCGAGCGCATCGCCGGACGCCCCGTAACCGCCGTCGTCCACCCTGCCGGTCGTCCCATCGGACACCTCCATGATCAAGGTGTTGCGACGACTGGTTGAATCCGCCCCGGACGGCTACCGCGAGCGACATCTACCAGTGGGGGAAGGACTCCAGCTCCTTCCTGCACGCCGTCCATCTCGCGGCGCTCGGCTCGTCCATGCGGCCCAGCCATCAACTCCGATACCGCACGATCACAGAGTTCCCCGCCCGTCCCGCATCGGGCAGCAAGCTCACGGCGCGGCGGCTGAACAAAGTGCCCACCATGTTCTGGCCGGCCTGGACCCTCCACCTCACCCCTGCCTCCGGCGTCAGCCACACCGCACTACAGCCGACTCTGTCGAGTGCCCTCCTCATCATCGGCAGCAGATCAGAACGGGAGGATGCCGCCGGCCAACTCGGCTCGGCCACCGACAAGGTGACCATCTCCCGGATCCTGCAAGTCCTGCGGGACGATTACCGCTGGCCCGGCATCCACAGAACACTCGATCGCTTGGCGGACTATCTGGACCGACACGACACACCGATCGACTACGAGCGCCGTCGCAACCTCGACTACCGGCATCTCCTGCCACACGAGCAATGGCTCGACATCCGCCGACGGCTGAAGACCACCACAGGCGCTGAACGGCAATGGCGCATCGCGCGCTGCGTCCTCTTCCAGCGGATCAGCTGCCTGCCGATGGAAGCCGATGCTCCCATCGCCCCTGGGGACACCCACTTCCGCGTCGAGACGGGGAGATTCCCCATCCGCCAGACCCCCGAAGTCGCAGGCGAACTCAAGGACGTCGCTCGCCGGTTCCTTGCCGGACACGGCATTCATGACGAACCGATTTCATGGCAGCCGCCTCTCGAACTCCTCGAAGGGCTGGATCTTCCAGGACACGACCCTCAAGAAGTCGACGTCAGGCGCCTTCACCAGCTGGCCCGCTCCGGGACCACATCTCTCGAACGAGTGGCCATCACGCTCGGCAGCACCTACGACGTCGTCCGCTACGTGTTGGAAGAGAACCCCGCACCTGACACACGGATCGCGGACCCCTCCAAGCAGGCCGCCCGGCAAGCCTTGCCCGCAGACGAGTTCAGCCGCCTCTACCAGCAGGAACGACTTTCGCCTCAGAGGATCTCGGATCTGACGGGGTTCAGCCGGGGGACGCTCGCCGCTCTCGCGACGGAGTACGGCATCGCTCTGCGTTCTGCTGGAAGCCAACCGCGTCACGAGATAGTCGACCGCGACTGGCTGTTCGAGGAATACGTCGTTCAACGTCGGCCCTTGTCCGAACTCGCCCAGGAACGAGGCGTCAGCAAGGCCACCATGCGCACCTGGGCCCGTCTGCACCGCATCCCCATGCGCTCTCCCGGAGGGGCAAGCCACGGGGTCGCGCTTCGCACGGCCCGCCTCGCCGAAGCGGCCCCCGCTCTCCTCAGGCCCGCCATGACCAGCGCATACTCCTGCGAACGGCTTCTCCGTTTCGCTCAAGCAGCCGAACACCGGACTCTGCGCTTTGCCGCGAACCAGATCGGGTGCGGCGAGGACACGTTGTCCATTCAGATCCGTCGCCTGGAACATGACCTTGGAGGACCCCTACTGGACCCGTTCGACAACGGGCGCCCGCTGCAGCCTACTGACCTTGGGAAGCAGGTCTTGAAAGCCCTCGGACAACTCAGTGCCGAAGAACTCAACGACCTGGTGAAGCGCAGGCCAGGCGGAAGGCCGGAACAGAGCCCGGGACCGCCGACGGAGTGCTGCACATAAGGCCTCATCATGGACTCGTGACAACGTGGATGCGCTGCTACTGGGACGAGGAAGACGTCTGGTTCTACTTCGAGGTGAACGCCGAAGGCTGGGTGACCCGGCAGATCGAGCTCCAGGGCCCTGAACTGACGCCGATCGCAGCCGCCTCCCTCGACGAATGGCAGCAGGCTCACGACGCAGGCTGCCTTGACGAGTACGACAACAGGTTCGGGATCACTGCTGAACTACCCGTCTCAGAGTGGGAAGGGCATGATCCGAAGCAGCTGAGCTCCGAGGAGTTCGAGGAGCTCTGGGGAACTGCCCGCCAGCAGATCGAAGCCCGGCCCCGCTGACCTCTCGGCCCAGCGGGACCTTCTTGGCATCATCTCGACATGGCGGTCCATGAGGTCGCGTGCGCGGCGCAACCGAGCCAGCTCCTCCGGTGTCACCCGCGGAGCATATGGCCCGTGCCTCCCGGACGGGTGCTCAGCGCCTCGTCTCGTACCTGGTCAGGATCACGCCGCAGGGAAGCGTCCGCGTCTCCACCAGGTTCAGGTTCACCCAGCTGTCCAGCGCGGTGAAGAACGGCGTGCCGCCGCCCACCAGGACCGGCGCGGTGGCCAGCACGTACTCGTCAATCAGCCCGGCCCGCATGGCCGCCCCGGCCAGCGTCGCGCCGCCGATGTCCATCGGGCCGCCGTCCTCGGCCTTGAGCCGGGTGATCTCGGCGACCGCGTCGCCGGTGACCAGGCGGGTGTTCCAGTCGACCTTGTCGATCGTCGAGGAGAACACCACCTTCGACATGTCCCGCCAGCGGCGCGCGAACTCGATCTCCGCCGGGGTGGCGTTGGGCTGCTGGTCGCCGGTCGGCCAGTAGGAGCTCATCGTCTGCCACAGCTTGCGCCCGTACAGCGTCAGGTCGGTCGCCTGCAACTGGTCGGACCAGAACTGGAACAGCTCGTCGCTCGGCACGCTCCAGCCGATGTCGTCGCCGGGCGCGGCGATGTAGCCGTCCAGGCTCAGGTTCATGCCGTAGATCAATTTCCGCATGGCGCCAGCCTTCCGTGAGTCGGTCTCTCGCGTACAGACCGGCGCGGCGCGGGAAACTCATCGGTGCGCGATCTGAGCTCGCATGTAGTCCTCGTGCTCGGTGGCTCAGCCGCAGACTCATCGTTCCGCCGAGGAAATGGCATCGTTCTGAGACTGATCTTGGGTGACATCGCGGTGAGACAACAGAGAACCAGCAGGTCACAGAAGATCGACATGTCATCGGCGGCGAGACCCTACAGAGCCTGTAGGGTCTCAAATTCCGTGGCCGAATCTCACGAACGATGGCCAAGCGATGGCCGAGCGGCCACGAATCTGAGATCGCCTGGTCAGGGCTGTCCTGTCTCATCGAAGGTGGCACAGTCTCACTGAATCTGGCGAGATTCAACGACCGGATGCGACCCGGCCCAGCGCGCCACCAACTCATGTCACGCGAGACCTCGACCTGCGCGGCGATGACATCCGGGGTCTCGGTGAATAGCACGCGCCACTATGGTGGACCGATGGCATCGGTCAAGCAGTTCCAAGTCACCTTCGACTGCGCAGAACCCAAGCGCGTCGCTCGTTTCTGGTGCGAGGTGTTGGGGTACGTCGTACCGCCGCCACCGGAGGGGTTTGCTACTTGGGACGATTTCGATCGCTCGCTGCCGCCTGAGCATCAGGGTTCAGCGTTCGCCTGCGCTGATCCCTCAGGTGTGGGCCCGCGACTGTTCTTCCAGCGCGTTCCCGAAGGCAAGGCCGTCAAGAATCGGCTGCATCTTGACGTGCGGGTCGGCACCGGGCTCGTGGGTGAAGAGCGCCTCGCCACACTCGAGGCCGAGTGCGCACGACTGGTCGCGCTCGGCGCGGTACGCGTGCGACTATTGCCTGCCGATAGCGACAATGAGTCGTGCATCGTGATGCAGGACATCGAGGGCAACGAGTTCTGTCTCGACTGAGGTGCCGCGAACGTGTCCTCGTTCTGTTCCCATGGACCAGGACGCAGAACCGCCCCCGACCTGTCAGAGCGCTGTGGCGCAGATTGCCGGATCAGGCGCTCGGGACGGGCGAGCCGTCCGCCGGTTCGACAGGTTACGACAGTTCGATGAGACGGACCCGGTGGTCTGCGTCTCACTGAATCTGGCGCACCGCAGCCCAGCGGCGACGCCCTGCGCCAGGTCGGATGCGAGAGGACACCACGGACGTCACTGGTCGCGTGACGTGGACACGGTCCGACCTGACCATCACGCCACCCCCGACCGACGCGTTCGACCTGGTGTCCGCCCAGTACTTTCCGCTCCCACACCAGCCGGACCACACCGCACTGCGCGGCCTGCTGGACGCCGTCGCCCCCGGCGGCACCCTGCTCTTCGCCAGCCACGACCCCGCCGACCTGTGCCCACGCCCGGAGCGGGGTTTCGACCCCAGCGACTGCTACCAGCCCAACGACATCGCCAGGCTCCTCGACCACAACTGGACCGTCCTGATCAACGAAACCCGCCCACGAACAGCCCCCGCCCCCGTCGGCACACACCACATCCACGACACCGTCCTGCGAGCGCAACGCCTGCGGTAATCCGCCGCCCCACGACACACACCGCCGACACCCGCCCTCAACCCAAGGAATGTCACGTCCCTCTGACGCGCGGAGGGAGAAATGCACTCGACGCGCGGTAACGGGCCGGGTGGACTGGGCCCATGACAACACCTCAGGAAGAGCTGCTGCCCGCCACCCGTCGGGCCCTGCTGCATCGTATCGCCGTGGCGCAGGCCGAAGGGCGGGCGCCGTCGCTGGTCGCCGCGGTCGTGCGGGGCGGGGAGACGGTGTGGACCGGAGCGCGCACCTCGGTCGAGGGGCACGCGCCCGACGCGAACGTGCAGTACCGGATCGGCTCGATCACCAAGACCTTCACCGCCGTCCTGGTCATGCGGCTGCGCGACGAGGGCCTGCTGGACCTCGGCGACCCGCTGGAGAAGCACCTGCCGGGCACCGGCGCGGGGGAGGCCACCATCGCCGAACTGCTGTCACACACGGGCGGGTTGGCGGCGGAGTCGCCCGCGCCCTGGTGGGAGCGCACACCGGGATCGCTGCGCCCCGAACTCACCGACGTCCTGGGTGAACAGCCCCTCCTGCATCCCGTCGGCCGCCGCTTTCATTACTCCAACCCGGGCTACACGCTCATGGGAGCGCTCGTCGAGGAAATGAGGGGCGCCCCTTGGGAAGACATCCTGCGGCGCGAGGTGCTCGAACCGCTGGGCCTGCACCGTACGAGTGGACATCCGCAGGCACCGCACGCGGGCGGCTGGGCCGTGCACCCCTGGGCGGATGTGCTGCTGTCGGAGCCGACGGAGGACCTGGGGCGCATGGCACCGGCCGGGCAACTCTGGTCCACCGCAGCGGACTTGGCGCGCTTCGCCGCCTTCCTCGCCAAGGGGGACCACCGTGTGCTGAGCGCCGGGTCCGTCCTGGAGATGAGGACGCCCGCCGCGCCGGCCGAGACCGCGGAGGTGGCGGCCGGCGCGGCGTACGGACTCGGTATGCAGCTCCAGCAACGGGACGGTCGCTTCCTCGTGGGGCACGGTGGCTCTTTGCCGGGCTTCCTCGCGAGCCTCGTGATCAGCGTGGACGACGATGCGGCCGCCGTCGTGTTGGCCAACTGCACCTCCGGTCCACCGGTGTCGTCCGTCGCCGCGGATCTCGTACGGATCGTGGCGGAGGCCGAGCCCCGGATGCCCGAGCCGTGGCGGCCGCTGCCTGAAGTCGACCGCTCGGTGCTGGAGTTGACGGGACAGTGGTACTGGGGGACCAATGCCTTCGCACTGCGGCTCGTCGTCGACGGGGGCGTCTCCCTGGAGCCGCTGTCGGGCAATGGCCGCCGCTCGCGGTTCTGGGCGAACGGTGACGGCACCTGGACCGGGCTCGAGGGCTACTTCGCGGGAGAGCTATTGAAGGCCGTACGGCGGCCCGACGGTTCCGTGAGTCACCTCGACCTCGGGTCGTTCGTGTTCACGCGCCAGCCGTACGACGAGGCGGCTCCGGTGCCGGGCGGGGTGGACCCGGAAGGGTGGCGGGGAATCTCGTAGGAGCCGTTCTGGTGGAAGTCGGCCCTGATTCGCGTTGTTTCACGTGAAACAACGCGAATCAGGACCCCGCGACGCCTCCGAAGGCGCAAGTGGCCGATTCAGAGCGGCAGCTTGAAGCCCACGTGGGAGGCATCGAAGCCCAGCCGTTCATAGAACCGGTGAGCGTCAGTGCGGGTGGCGTCCGAGGTCAGCTGAACCAACTGGCAGTCCTGGCACCGTGATTCGTCGATCGCCCACTCGATGAGCCGGGTTCCGAGGCCGCTGCCCCGCTCGTCCGCGTGGATACGGACGCCTTCGATGATCGACCGGGTGGCACCGCGCCGGGAGAGACCAGGGATGATCGTCAGCTGGAGCGTCCCGACGACGCGGTCCTCGCGTACGGCAACCACCAGGTGCTGGTTCGGGTCGCCGTTGAGGCGCTCCAGCGCCGCCAGATACGGGGTCAGGTCGTCCGGTGACTCACGCTGGGCGCCCAGTGGGTCGTCGGCGAGCATCGCGACGATCTCGGGGACGTCGTCCCGGGTCGCGGGGCGTATCTCAAGATCTCCCATGGCCGCACCCTATGCGCCGCACGGCGTCCTCCGGGTGGGCAGGGCTCACGCAGGCGCGCTCACCGACTCCACGACGCGGACCAACGGAGCCAGCTCAGGGTTCTCGGCGGCCTTGTCGAGCGCCTCACGCAGAGCGGCGTCGTTCGTGGGCCGGGCTTCTGCGAGGAGCTTGAGACCGGACTCGGTGACGTTCGTGTAGATACCCCGGCGGTCGGTGGGGCACAGGTAGCGCTCAAGCAGGCCACGGTTCTCAAGGCGAGTGACAAGCCTGGTCGTGGCGCTCTGGCTGAGGACGACCGCGTCGGCGGCCTGCTTCATCTGCAGATGCCCCCCCGTCGCCGTCGTGCTGTCTGCTGAGCACGTCGAGCAGGGAGTACTCGCGCACGCTCAGCCCGTGCTTGGCCTGCAGTGCGCGCTCGATATGGGCCTCGATCCTCCCGTGCAGCAGGGAGAGGGCGCACCAGCCCTGCGAGAGGGCGGTGAGCGCGGGGTCCGCCGCGGTCATGGCGTTCTCCTCGGTCCCGGAGCAGCTCAGACCAGGATAGGACACCATCGCAATAGCCAGCGCTTGCAGTTATAGGGCGTCTGCAATAATTGTGAGCGCTCTAAAAGTGCCTGTGCAATCTTCTGGGGAGGCGTCGCCGCATGCCTCTCGCGCTTCTGGCCCTCGCGATCGGGGCCTTCGGAATCGGGACGACCGAATTCGTGATCACGGGCTTGCTGCCCGAGGTCGCGGGAGACTTCGGGGTCTCCATCCCCACCGCCGGCTGGCTGGTGACCGGCTACGCGCTGGGCGTCAATGCTCGGTGCCCCGGTCATGACCGTCCTGGGCACCAAGATCTCCCGCAAGCGGATGCTGATGCTGCTGATGGGGCTGTTCATCGCCGGCAACATGCTCTCCGCGGTCGCCCCCGTCTTCGCGGTCATGCTGATGGGGCGGCTCGTCGCCTCGCTCGCCCACGGCGCCTTCTTCGGTATCGGCTCGGTCGTCGCGGCCGATCTGGTCGCCCCGGACAAGAAGGCCGGCGCCATCGCGATGATGTTCACCGGACGCCAACGTGGTCGGTGTACCGCTGGGCACCCTCCTCGGGCAGACCGCCGGCTGGCGCGTCACCTTTGCCGGCGTGGCCGCCCTGGGCGTCTTCGGCCTGGCGGGCATCGTGAAACTCGTACCCGACATGTCCGGGCCGGAGGGAGTTCGCCTGCGCTACGAGGTGGCCGCGTTCAAGAACGTCCAGGTCCTGCTGGCCATGGGGATGACCGTGCTGGGCTTCGGTGGTGTCTTCGTGGCCATCACCTACATCGCACCGATGATGACGCACGTCGCAGGCTTCGCCGACTCCTCCGTCACCTGGCTCCTCGTCCTCTTCGGCCTGGGCATGGTCGGCGGCAACCTGGTGGGCGGCAGGTTCGCCGACCGCGCGCTGATGCCCATGCTGTACGCCTCTCTGGGAGCCCTCGCAGTCGTCCTCGCGCTCTTCACGTTCACCGCGCACCATAAGATCGCGGCGGCGGTCACCATCGCGCTGATCGGTGCCCTGGGCTTCGCAACCGTGCCCCCGTTGCAGAAGCGCGTTCTCGACCAAGCGCGCGGCGCCCCCACGCTGGCCTCGACCGTGAACATCGGCGCCTTCAACCTCGGCAACGCTCTCTCCGCCTGGCTCGGCGGCCTCGTCATTGCCGCGGGCCTCGGTTACACGGCGCCCAACTGGGTCGGCGCACTTCTGGCTGCGGGCGCACTCGTCCTGGCCGTCCTCTCGGCGGCCTTGGAGCGCCGAGAGAGCCCCTCCGGCACCATCGTGGCGGGAGGGGCCCCGACCGAGCGGCAGACAGCCGCCCACCGCTGATCACCGGCTGCCGTAGCCGGCGTGCGGGGCCAGGGCCGCCCCGTGCGCCGTCTTCCGCGTGTGGTCCCCTCAGCTCGCCGCCACCGTCAGCGGAGCGAACCGCCGGGTCCAGTCGCCCGGCAGCTCAGGGATCCCGTACGTCATCACCGAGTTGAAGGCGACGGACACGAGACCGTGCGACTTTACCCAGGTCAGCAGCTCTTCGTGGCGTACGTCGATGTCGGTGCGCAGCGGCCGGTCGGTGCGGGCGGCCAGCGAGGCGATGAGCGCTTTCGCGGTCTCCGTGTCGCGGGCGATCAACGGGCCCACGACATGGGTGTCCATGTTGGGCCAGGCAGCCGCGTACCCGGTGATCCGGCCGTTCTCCTCGGCGACCCGCAGCTGGTCGGCGAAGGCAGGAAGGCGGGTGATCAGATGGGTGCGATCGGCGCCGAAGACCTTCTCGTCGAGCCGGAGGATGGTCGCGATGTCCTCGGCGGTGGCAGACCGGGTGACGACTGTGGAATCCGGATCACCGGGCGTGAAGTGCCCATGGACCATCTCGACCCGGCCGGTGACCTTGAAACCCATCTCCTCGTAGAGCGGGCGGCCGTACGGCGTCGCGTGCAGGGTGAGCGGGGTCGTGCCCAGCTCGGTGACAACGTGGCGCATCAGGCGGCGGCCGATGCCCTGGCGGGCGTGCCGCTCGGCGACCAGCACCATGCCGATCGCGCCCAGGTCCGGGCGGTCCCTCGGTCCGTACTCGGTCACGACACAGGCGGTGACGAGTCCGCCGTCGGGGTCATCGATGCCGTACCCCTTCCCCGCCGTGAGGAGCAGCCCCCACTTGTGTTCCTCGCGGGGCCAGCCCCGGTCCTCGGACAGGTCGGCACAGGCGGTGAGATCGCGAGGCGTCAGGCGGCGGATGGGCAGAGCGGCGGCGGAAGGTGTCGACACGCAGGTCAGGCTGTATGACCCGCACCCCTGGCGTCCACCGGTTTGCGGGCAGACGTACGCACTTTTGGCCATGCCATGCCCAAGTCCACAAGATGTGGACAGATGTTTCACGTGAAACACCGCGCCCCGGTCCGCCGCGGGTGCGGTTCGGGGCGGTGCCGGTCTCCGCTGTGGTCAATGCGGATCAGCATCTGGAGGGGCTGGCCACCCACTCCTCTGCGGGGCGGGATCTGTGGGATGCCTATGAATTGGTGCCTGGCGCCCGGTAATTGAAGGAATTGATAGTTCGCCCCGGTGAATTCCCGGTGCAGTTCCTGGCGAAGGATGGGGGGACTTGTGCATCGGACACCTGCCGGTATGGTCGAGTCCGGTTCGTGTCCGGGGCGGTGTACGCAGGGCCGCGTGGCACGAACGCAGGCCAAAGCAGCCTAACGGGACGGAGAGATCGAAGACCTGCCTTCTCCGTTACGCGGCCGGGGTGTTGGCGCGCGGTGGGACGCTGCGGCGTGAGTGCTGCGGCTCACGTCACACTCTCGCCTACTTGTCCGTACGGAGCGGGAATCCGGGTTGAATGTGGCCGCATTGGCCGACGGGGACCGAACGGGGAATAGCAAGGCCGTCTGCGGGGGAAAGCAGGCAACTTCCGACCGGGTATCGCCTGGGGAAGTACGCAGACCGACCGAAAGATGTTCGAGGCGAGGCACACCATGGACGCTCCGACCACCACGTCGGCCGACAACGGCACGTCCGGCGGGGGCGGCTGGTTCAACCCGCGCAAGCAGCCGGCGACCCCCGGCACGGACCAGGAGACCGAGGGCAACCGCTTGGCCGCGATGCGGCCTGTGGGCCGCCCCGTCGAGGGTGAGCCCGCGCAGCGTGGCCCTGAAGCGGACCGGAGCGGGGAGCACCGGGAGCGAATACCGAGCGCGGACGTGCCGGCGGCTGCCGAAACCGGCGATCCGGCGCCTCGGGCGGCCCTGGCCCGCGCCGAGCGCCCACGGCCGGGACCCAGCTCCGAGCCCCGGCCCGAGCCCGCGTCCGCACTGGAGCCCGCCCGCGCCCTTGACCACCCGCACCCCGCCCCCGAGGACCGCGTCCCCGCCCAGCGGCCTGCCCCCGACCCGAAGGCCTCCCCGGACGCCGTACTCATCCGGCGGACCATGGCCGAGGTGGGACCCGTGGCAGACAAGGTCACCTCGTACTTCTACGCCCTGCTCTTCGTCCGCCACCCCGAACTGCGCCCCCTGTTTCCCGCGGCCATGGACGCCCAGCGGGACCGCCTGCTCAAGGCGCTGCTCACCGCGGCCGAGCACATCGACAACACTCCGGTCCTCGTCGACTACTTGCAGGGCCTCGGCCGGGGCCACCGCAAGTACGGCACCCGGCCCGAGCACTACCCGGCCGTCGGCGAGTGCCTGATCGGCTCGCTGAGCCGGTTCGCCGAGGCGGTCTGGGACGACGCCACGGAAGCGGCCTGGGTCCGGGCGTACACGACGATCTCCCAGGTGATGATCGACGCGGCGGCCGCGGACGAACTGCGCTCCCCGCCCTGGTGGATGGCAGAGGTCGTCTCCCACGATCTCCGGACTCCGGACATCGCTGTCATCACGGTCCGTCCCGACCAGCCGTACCCGTTCCTCGCCGGCCAGTACGCGAGCCTGGAGACGCCGTGGTGGCCGCGGATCTGGCGGCACTACTCGTTCGCCTCGGCGCCCCGCTCCGACGGGCTGCTGTCGTTCCATGTGAAGGCGGTCCCGGCCGGCTGGGTCTCCAGCGCGCTCGTGCACCGCGCCCGCCCCGGCGACGTCATACGGCTCGGCCCGCCGGCCGGCTCCATGACCGTCGACCACACCACCAACAGCGGCCTGCTCTGCCTGGGCGGCGGCACCGGCATAGCGCCCATCAAGGCCATGGTCGAGGACGTCGCGGAACACGGCGAGCGCCGCCCGGTCGAGATCTTCTACGGCGCCCGCGCCGACCATGACCTCTACGACATCGACACGCTGCTGCGGATGCAGCAGAGAAACCCGTGGCTGGAGGTCCGACCGGTGGTCGACCGGCATGGGCTCCTTCAGCTCCCCGACGCCATACGCGCGTACGGGCCGTGGGACGAGTACGACGCGTACCTCTCCGGCCCGCCCGGCATGATCCGCAGCGGTGTGGACGCCCTGAAAGGCGTCGGTATCCCCTCGGAGCGCATACGGCACGACTCCGTGGAGGAACTCGTGGCCGCCGGAGACTGACCCACGGTCTCCGCGAGCAGAGCGTCAGCCCAGGTCCGGCGCGTGCATCGCCCGTACGCCCTCGATGTTGCCGTCGAGGTAGTGCCGCAGCGACAGCGGCACGAGGTGGACGGAGGCGATGCCGACCCGGGTGAACGGCACGCGCACGATCTCGTACTCGCCGGTCGGTTCGTCCACCTCGGGGCCGTGCCGCAGTGAGGTGTCCATGGACTCCAGGCGGCAGACGAAGAAGTGCTGGACCTTCACGCCGGTCGCGCCGCCGTCCGCGCCGATGTGCTCGACGGTGTCCACGAAACAGGGCACCACATCGGTGATCTTGGCGCCGAGTTCCTCGTGCACCTCGCGATGAAGTGCGTCGACGACGGTCGTGTCGTCCGGTTCGACCCCGCCTCCCGGAGTGAGCCAGTACGGATCGACGCCGGGCTTGGTCCGCTTGATCAGGATCAGGTCGTCGCCATCGAGCAGGATGGCGCGGGCGGTGCGCTTGACCACGGGTCGGACGGTCATGGGAGAAATGTGGCCCGGCTGGTTCCACGTGAAACATCGCCGAACCTCGAATGTAGGGGCGCTCAGGACCAGCCCGCCGCCGTGCGCAGCAGCCACTCGTGCGCCCGGGCGATGTGCGGCATGGCCAGTGTGCCGGTGCGGACCACCAGGAAGTACGTCCGCAGCGGAGGCACCGCCGGTTCGAGGAGTGCCTGGACGTCACCGCGTTCCAGCGCGGTCGCGCACAGGTAGCGCGGCAGTACGGCGATGCCGGCGCCCGCGATCGCGCAGGCGAGGACGGCGCGCAGGTCGGGGACGACGACCGTGCCGGAGGAGGCCGGCCGGGAGTCGAAGACGGCAGCCCAGTAGCGGGCGACGAACGGCAGTGACTCGTGCACCTCGACCATGGGGAAGTCCTCGAGTGCGTGCGCCCCCTTGCGGCGCAGCCTGCCCGCGCCGACCTGGTCGGCCCAGCGCGGTGCGGCGACCAGGACATGCTCCTCGTCGCAGAGCGGAGTCGCCGTGAGCAGGCCGCCGCGTGGCTGGGCCGTGGTGATGGCCAGATCATGGTGCCCGGCGGCCAGTCCCTCCAGCGTCTCGTCGGAGTTCCCGAAGGAGGCCCGCAGCGCGAAGCCCTGGCCATCGTCGCCGGTGAGTTCCGTGAGGGCGGGCACGGCCCGTTCGGCGGTGAACTCCGGTGGCCCGGCGAGGTGCAGGGTGCGCAAGGAGGAGTCCTCGTCGAGCCTGGTCTCGGCGATCTCCACTAGGGCGTCGAGATGGGGAGCCGCCTTGTGGGCGAGCTCGTCGCCGATCGTCGTGGGGGTCACTCCGCGGGCCTGGCGCAGGAACAAGGGCCGGCCCAGCTGCCGCTCCAGGGTGCGGATCTGGGAGGTGACGGCCGGCTGGGACAGGCCGAGCAGCGCGGCGGCGCGGGTGAAGGAGCCGGCCCGGTGCACGGTCACGAAGGTGCGCAGCAGGGCCAAGTCCATGGTGCTCCCTCCCCTCCCCGGCACCCTTGAGCGCACAACTATAAATAAGTCGATAGGTCTCTGTCGCTACTGTGATTGGACACTGACACAGAGTCAACTAGCCTTGGTCGCGCGGTTCTTCGCGCGCAGAACCGGGACGGTCCGAGCCACGAGGGGGGAGGTTCGGACCGTCCGCTGTACGTAGCCGGAGTACCAACCGGTAGCTCGGGGAGAGCTCAGTCCGCCGACTCGTCGAGCGCGCGCAGCACATCCGCCACCAGGTCCTCGGTGTCCTCGGCGCCGGCCGAGAAGCGGATGAAGCCCTCGGGAACGGCGTCTCCGCCCCACCGTCCGCGTCGCTCGGCGGTGGACCGTACCCCGCCGAAGCTCGTCGCGTCGTCCACGAGGCGCAGTGCGCCGAGAAAACGATCGGCACGCGCACGCGTGGGCAACGAAAACGACACCACGCACCCGTAGCGCCGCATCTGCTGCGAGGCGATCTTGTGCGCGGGATCGTCGGGCAGCCCTGGGTAGCGCAGCCCGGTCACCTCGGGCCGCTCCCGCAACGCCTCGGCGAGGGCCAGCGCGTTGGCGTTCTGCCGGTCGGCGCGCAGCTGGAGCGTGGCGAGCGAGCGGTGCGCGAGCCAGGCCTCCATGGGCCCCGGAATCGCCCCGACGATCTTGCGCCAGCGTCGTACGGCGGCCATCAGCCCGGCGTCCCGCCCGACGACGTACCCGAGCAGGACGTCCCCGTGCCCGGTGAGCTGCTTGGTGCCGCTGGCCACGGCGAAGTCGGCGCCCAGCTCCAGCGGCCGCTGCCCGAGCGGGGTCGCCAGGGTGTTGTCGACGGCGACGAGGCACCCACGCGCGCGTGCAGCCTCACTGAGCCGTCGTACGTCGCACACGTCGAGCCCCGGGTTCGACGGGGTCTCGATCCACAGCAGCTTGGCGCCGTCCAGGACGTCGAGCTGGGCGTCGCCGGCCGTGGGCGCGGTGCGCACTTCGACGCCGTACGCCTCCAACTGCTCGCGGACGAGCGGCAGCGCCTGGTAGCCGTCGTTCGGCAGGACGGCGATGTCGCCGGTGCGCAGCTGGGAGAAGAGAACGGCCGACGTGGCGGCCATCCCGGACGGGAAGGCGAGCGTCTCGGCGTCGTCCCGCCCGGGTGCCTCCAGCTCGCCGATGGCGCGCTCCAGGAGGCTCCAGGTGGGGTTCTCGTCGCGGCCGTAGGTGTACGGCCCCGTGGGGTCGCCCGGGAGGTGGTAGTGGGCGGCGAAGGCCGGACCCGGGAGCGGCGGCTCGTGCTTGACGGGCGCGGGCAGCCCGGCCCGTACCGCGCGTGTGCCGTCACCGGTTCCCGTGGCGTCCCGTGAGGTCATGCCGCCCTCCCTTCCACGTGCTCGCGTATCGCGGCGAGCAGACCGGTGCTCGCCGCCTCCACCATCTCAAGGCACTCCTCGAAGCCGTCCATGCCCCCGTAGTACGGGTCCGGAACGTCGAGGTCGTCGCCCGCGGCGGGGTCGTGGGAGCGCAGCAGCCGGACCTTCTCCACGTCCCGCGCAGTGGGCGCGAGGCGGCGCAGGGCCTTCAGATGGCCGGAGTCGAGGGCGACCACGAGGTCGAGGCGGGAGAACCACGAGGCCTGGAACTGGCGGGCCGTGTGGCCGCCGTCGTAGCCGCCCGCCTCCAGGACGGAGACGGCGCGCGGATCGGCGCCGTCCCCCTCGTGCCAGCCGCCGGTGCCCGCGCTCTCGACCTCGACCAGGCCGCCGAGCCCGGCCTCCTCCACACGGGCACGGAAGACGGACTCGGCCATCGGCGAGCGGCAGATGTTGCCGGTGCAGACGAAACACACGCGGTAGGCCATCCCGGACACTCAGTCCCTGTCCGGCAGGACGACGTTGAGCGCCCACGAGACGATCGAGATGATCAGGCCGCCCAGGACGGCGGTCCAGAAGCCCTCCACGTGGAAGCCGAGGTCGACCTTGTCGGCCAGCCACGAGGTGAGCAGCAGCATCAGGGCGTTGACCACCAGGGTGATCAGGCCGAGCGTCAGAATGAACAGCGGAAAGGTGAGCACCTTCACGATCGGCTTGACCAGGAAGTTCACCAGGCCGAAGATCAGTGCGACCAACAGCAGTGTGCCGATCTTCTTGCCCGTGCTGTCACCGGTCAGAGTGATCTTGTCGAGCAGCCAGACGGCGACCGCCAGGGCGCCCGCGTTGGCGATCGTCTTGACTACGAAATTCATCATGTGTCTGATCGTGGCAGACGAGATCGGATACGAGCACTGGGGCGAGGGCGAACTAGCGAGATGAAGGCTTTCCGGCTGGACGAACTGGAGGCGGAGCGCGCCGCCCATGACGGCGCCTACCTGCAGTTTCTGCGTGAGCGCAATATGTCGGTCGGCCTCTACGCGCTCAACGCGGGCGACCACGATCCACAGAATCCGCACAACCAGGACGAGGTCTACTTCGTGGTCAGCGGCCGAGCCTCGATCACGGTCGGTATGGAGACCACCCAGGTCGCCCGCGGCAGCGTTGTGTACGTGCCCGCCGGGGTCACCCACAAGTTCCACCACATCACCGAGGATCTGCGGGTCCTCGTGGTCTTCTCTCCGCCCGAGAGCTGACGACCGCCTCGGGGTTCCCTAGGGGATCGATCAGGGACGGACAAGGGGTGCGAAGGCCCCGAACGCCCCCTGTGCCGCCCTAACATCGAAGACAGGACATCGAAGGACCCGGACAGCACAGCCCCGGAAGCGGGGCGCCGGGCGCAGCAGCAAGGAGCTAGGGCGATGCGGGAGATCTTCACGGGGCTGCCGTGGTGGGTGAAGTGGATTGCGGTGCCGGTCATCGCCCTGGTCGTGTTCGGCGGCCTGATAGCCACCGTGGTCGGCGTACTGATCCACCTTCTCTTCAAGGTGCTGCTCTTCGTCGCGCTGGTCGGGGGACTGATCTACGTCGTACGGAAGTTCATGGCGGGGTCGTCGTCGCGTGGTGACTGGTGAGCGACCTGAGCGACCGGCTGCGACGGTGAGGCCGACGAGCGGCCGAGGCGTCGGCATACGGTCGTGCGGGGACCGGCGAGCCGTCAGCCCCGCGACAAGGAGATGCGTAACCGGGTGAGCGCCCGGTAACGGGTGGGGCGGAAACAGGAACACCAGGTTCCCTCGGCCGAGGGAAGTTTTCCGGCAGGGCCGTCGGCGTGCGGTGGCAGGCGGTTAAAGTCCGGAGCCCGACGCGGGGCCGACCCCGCGGGCGGCGCACATCCCTCCCGTGTTCCCCCGGCACGGGCGGCCCTCCTCGCGCTTCGGGAGTGACCCTTGGCCACGGCTGACACCGCACCCGCAGACCCGCACACACCACCCGCGCAACCGGGCACCCGGTCCGCGCAGACACTCGCTCCCCCCACCCAGCCACGGACCCGGCCCACGGAGACGCGCACCCCGCCGACCCAGCCGCGTAAGACACCCACCAAGGCCCCGGCGCCGCCCGCACAGCCGCGTACCTCACCGGCGGAGGCCCGTACCGCACCGGCCGAGGACCCCGTCCCCTCGGCACAGACGTCCGCGCCTCCCGCCAGAGCGCGCATTCCGGGCCCCAAAGCAGCCGTGCCCGCCTCCCCGGAGGCGCACCCCACCACCCTCATCGGCTCCGTACAGCGGGCGATGCGGCTGCTGGAGGCCGTCGCCGCTCGGGAACACGGGGCGCCCGCCAAGCAGTTGGCCCGCGATGCCGGGCTCGCGCTGCCCACGGCCTACCACCTGCTGCGCACGCTGACGCACGAGGGCTATCTGAGCCGGGACAAGGGCATGTTCTTCCTCGGTGAGGCAGCCGAGCGGCTGGGCAGCAGCGGGGCCCAGCAGAAACGTCGCAGCATGGTGAGAGACACCCTCGCGCACTGGCGCGACGCCCTCGGCGCGCCCGTGTACTACGCGGTCTACCGCCAGGGCGAGATCGAGGTCCAGTGCGTCGCGGACACCCCGGGCAACCCGGCGGTGGAGGAGTGGGCCGACTTCCGCGAGACCGGGCACGCCCATGCGATCGGGCAGTGCCTGCTGTCCCAGCTCGGCGAGGAGGCCCGCCGCGACCACCTCGACCGCTATCCGGTGCGATCGATCACCCCGTACACGGTGCGTGACGATCACACCCTGCTACGGCGCCTGGAACGGCTCGGGCGGATGGAACCGGTCCTCGAGCGGCAGGAGTACGCCCTGGGGACGGTCTGTGCCGCGATTCCCGTCACCGCCGGGACGACCGCCGCGACGATCGCCATCTCCCTGCCCCTCCACCAGGCCGACCGACTGCTGCCCGCGGCACGGCAGTTGCAGGACGAGATCGGAAAGCTACTAGGGACACTCGCCATCTCTATCAGCATCTGAAAAATCACTCCTTGTGATCTCTCGTGTACTTTCAGCAAGATTTCAGCAGTGTCAGGGAGATGATTCCCGGCCAGTCGACGTCTGGATGACGAGGTAGGCGGATGCGCGAGTCGGTACAGGCAGAGGTCATGATGAGCTTCCTCGTGTCGGAGGAGCTCTCCTTCCGTATCCCGGTGGAGCTGCGGTACGAGACCTGCGATCCCTATGCCGTACGACTGACCTTCCACCTGCCCGGCGATGTCCCGGTAACCTGGGCCTTCGGGCGGGAGCTGCTGATCGACGGCGTGGGCCGGCCGTGCGGGGACGGTGATGTGCACATCGCGCCGGCCGATCCAGAGGCGTTTGGCGATGTGCTGATCCGGCTTCAGGTGGGCGGCGACCAGGCGCTGTTCCGGGCCGGGACCGCGCCGCTCGTGGCCTTTCTCGACCGTACGGACAAGCTGGTGCCGCTCGGCCAGGAGTGCGCCCTCGCCGACTTCGACGCGCACCTCGACGAGGCTCTGGACCGCATCCTCACGGAGGAACAGAGCGCGGGCTGAGCCGTACGACGCCGAGGGCGCCGTAACGCTTCTGCGCGCCTCTGGGTGGCGTCAGCGCTTGCGGCGGCGGCCCCTTCCGGCGCGGGCCGGAGCCGTCGGGGCCGTTGCCGCGGGGCTGCCGGGACGGTCCGCGGAGACGACCAGTGCGGCCAGGGCCGTGGTCACGGGGACCGAGGCGACCAGGCCGATCGAACCGACGAGCGTACGGACGATCTCCTCGGCGACCAACTCGCTGTTGGCGACCGTGCCGACGCTGCTCTGCGCGATCGAGAAGAGCAGCAGCAGCGGCAGCGCGGCACCCGCGTAGGCGAGGACGAGGGTGTTGACGACCGAGGCGATGTGGTCGCGGCCGATGCGGATGCCCGCCCGGTACAGACCACGCCAGCCCATCGTCGGATTGGCCTCGTGCAGCTCCCAGACCGCCGACGTCTGCGTCACCGTCACGTCGTCGAGCACACCGAGCGAACCGATGATGACGCCCGCGAGCAGCAGACCACTCATGTCGATCGACGGGTACAGGCCGTGGATCAGGCCGGTGTTGTCGTCCGTATTGCCGGTCAGGGCCGCCCAGCCGATGAACATCGAGCCCAGGACGCCGATCAGCAGCAGCGAGATCAGCGTGCCGAGCACCGCCACCGACGTACGAGCCGAGAGGCCGTGGCACGCGTAGAGCGCGATCAGCATGATGGCGCTCGCTCCGACCACCGCCACGACCAGCGGATTCGAGCCCTGCAGGATCGCGGGCAGGATGAAGACGGTCAGCAGCACAAAGCTCGCGGCCAGCGAGATCAGCGCCATGACACCGCGCATCCGGCCCACCGCCACGACGGCGAGCGCGAAGACCCCGGCGAGCAGGGCCATCGGGAACTTCCGGTTCACATCGGTGACCGAGTACTGCAGGTCCTCGGGTGCCGAGGGCTCGTACGCGACCACGACCTTCTGACCCTGGTTCAGCTGCCGCGACTGGTCGGGCTGGATGATCTCCGTGAACGTACGGCCCTTGTCGTCGCCGGTGTCGACCCGGATCGTCGCCCTCTTGCAGGTGCCGTTCGCCTGCTGCTGGGCGGAGGACCCCTCGGCGGTGGACGTGTCGCCGGTCGGAGGGACACCCGAGGCGTTGACCGCCGAACAGTCCAGCTCCTCGATCTTGGTGACCGTGGCCTGCTGCGTCTGCCGGTCGAAGCCCACGCCGGTGCGCTCGTGGGGCGGGGCGCCACCGGGCCAGAGCACGACGAGGCCCACGACGACCGCAGTGGCGAAGGGGATCAGCACCGCGGCGATGACCTTGCGCAGATGCTGGGAGACGGGAGCGGCAGGGCCATGGCTGTGACTGTGGGAGTGGCCGTGACCGCCACCGGGCGACGGGCCGTTGCCGTGACCGTCGCCGGAGTCGTGTCCATGGCTGTTCCCCGAGCCGTGGCCGTGCCCGTCACCAGGGCCGTGGCCACCTCCGGCGCCGTGTCCATGGCCGCTTCCGGGACCGTGGCCGGGCGGCGGCTCGGGGGGCGGGTACGGGGGCTGTTGCGTCGTGGTCACCGACCGATCATCGCAAGAACGAAGGGGGCCCACTGTTCAGCGCGCCCGATTAGACGCTAGCGTGAGAGGGCCTTTTGCACACGCGGGAGCTCGGAGCACCGGGCTGAGAGGGCGCTGACCTCCGCAGATGCGATGTTTCACGTGGAACATCGCTCGACGGAAAAAAGCTGCGTCGACCGCCGAACCTGTTACCGGGTAATGCCGGCGTAGGGAGTAGGTCTCATGACCAACAAGGACGTACGCACGCCTGCCTCCAGCGAGACGGACGGGGCACCGGCCCCTTCCCCGAACGGTGAGGCCGGGAAGCCCATCGGCTGGCACAAAGCGTATGTCGAGGGCTCACGCCCCGACCTACGGGTGCCGGTCCGTCAGGTGCACCTCACCAACGGGCAGGCGGTCACCCTGTACGACACCTCCGGCCCGTACACCGATCCGACCGTCGACACCGATGTACGCAGGGGCCTGGCGCCGCTGCGTGAGAACTGGATCATCGCCCGCGGCGACACCGAGGAGTACACGGGCCGCCCCGTCCGCCCCGAGGACGACGGGATCAAGCACACCTCACCCCGCGGCGGCCTGCGCAACCTCGATGCCGTGTTCCCGGGGCGGCCGCGCCAGCCGCGCCGCAGCCGGGACGGCGAGGCCGTGACCCAGCTCGCGTACGCGCGACGCGGGGAGATCACGCCCGAGATGGAGTTCGTGGCCGTCCGGGAGAACGTCTCGCCCGAGGTCGTCCGTGAGGAGATCGCGGCGGGGCGGGCCGTGCTGCCCGCCAATGTGAACCATCCGGAGATCGAGCCGATGATCATCGGCAAGCGGTTCCTGGTGAAGGTCAACGCCAACATCGGCAATTCCGCGGTCACTTCCTCCATCGAGGAGGAGGTCGAGAAGATGACCTGGGCGACCCGCTGGGGCGCCGATACGGTCATGGACCTGTCCACCGGACGCAACATCCACACCACGCGCGAATGGGTGCTGCGCAACTCCCCCGTCCCCATCGGCACGGTGCCCCTCTACCAAGCCCTCGAGAAGGTCGACGGCAAGGCGGAGGAGCTGACCTGGGAGATCTACAAGGACACGGTCATCGAGCAGGCCGAGCAGGGCGTGGACTACATGACCGTGCACGCCGGCGTGCGCCTGCCGTATGTGCCGCTCACCGCGAACCGCAAGACCGGCATCGTCTCGCGTGGCGGGTCGATCATGGCGGCCTGGTGCCTGGCGCACCACAAGGAGAGCTTCCTGTACGAGAACTTCGAGGAACTCTGCGAGATCCTCGCCGCGTACGACGTCACGTACTCGCTCGGCGACGGCCTGCGGCCCGGCTCCATCGCCGACGCCAACGACGAGGCGCAGTTCGCGGAATTGCGGACGCTCGGGGAACTCAACCGGATCGCGAAGCGTTTCCACGTACAGACCATGATCGAAGGCCCGGGACATGTCCCGATGCACAAGATCAAAGAGAACATCGACCTTCAGCAGGAGATCTGTGATGGGGCTCCGTTCTATACGCTCGGCCCGCTGACCACGGACGTCGCGCCGGCGTACGACCACATCACCTCAGGCATAGGCGCCGCGATGATCGCGTGGTGGGGCACGGCCATGCTCTGCTACGTCACGCCCAAGGAACACTTGGGCCTGCCCAATCGTGACGACGTCAAGACCGGCGTCATCACCTACAAGATCGCGGCCCATGCGGCGGACATCGCCAAGGGACACCCGGGCGCACAGGAGTGGGACGACGCGTTGTCGGACGCCCGCTTCGAGTTCCGCTGGGAGGACCAGTTCAACCTGGCCCTCGACCCCGACACCGCCCGTGAGTTCCACGACGAGACACTCCCCGCCGAGCCCGCCAAGACGGCCCACTTCTGCTCGATGTGCGGCCCGAAGTTCTGCTCGATGAAGATCTCCCAGGACATCCGCCGCGAACACGGAGGCTCCCGGAGCGAGATCGAGGAGGGCATGGCCCAGAAGTCCAAGGAGTTCGCGGACGCCGGAAACCGGGTGTATCTGCCGATCGCGGACTGACCGGGGCCAAGGACCGGGGGACACGCGGAAGTCCCGGCCCGCGCGGACAGTGGAGGAGTGGGCGTGGGTCGAGCTTCGGCAGGGTGTCAGGGCCGACGGGCTGCTTCCGGACGCTGCGTTCTGACGGGGGCTTCGGCCGGTTGGTTGCCGTGGGTCGTCCGTGCGGCCGCGTCGGCCGGGGTGGCCGCCGAGAGGGTCCGGAGTGGCCCTCCGGGACGGCGGCCCCGTCCCCGGCGCGCTACTCCGGCTGGTGCTCCGGTCCTCCGTAGTCCGGACTGGAGTAGTCCGGGCTGGAGAAGCTGGGGCGGGTGCCCGTGGTGGAGCCGCCGTCCGGGCTGCTGAAGCCCGGACGGTTGTAGCCGAGGTTCGGCATCCGGTTGGTCGGCTGGGGGGTGATGGTGCCGCCCAGTGCGGCCGAGCCCGGGTCGGCGAGGGCCTCGCGGAGGAACGGCAGGATGCCGCGCTCCAGCAGGGCTTCGCGCCAGGCGTCCCTGGCCTGGGCCACCTCCTCGCTCAGCTCGCTGCGCGCCGCGTCGTCCGCGGTGACGGTGCCGTTGCGCAGGGCGGTGAGCAGAAGGCCGACCGCGGCCACCAGGATCGCGACCGCGGTGATCGCGCCGAACACCCATCCGGTGGTAACCAGAGTCTGGGCGATCGCCGGCTCGGGGGTCAGCATCTTCAGGGCCCAACCCACGAGCAGGAAGATCGCCGAGGCGGTTCCGGCGAGGACGGGTGCCAGTACCGCCACGATGGCGACGGCACCCGCGCCCGCGGTCTCGGCGACCTCCCCCATGGTGGTCGCGAGCCCCACCGTGGCCCCGCCCGGCTCCGTGGAACCGGATGCGGAGCCCTCACGGGCGAGCGGGGTGGACGGCGCCGGCTGGCGCAGTTCCTCGCGGACCTTCACGTAGTGCTGGTACTCGGTCGCCGCGGCCGTGGTGATGAACGCGGTGGCGTCGAGTGCCATGGTGCGCAGTTGTTCGGGGTTGAGCCGCTGACCGACAGCGGCGAGTTCCGGGCGGTGTGGTGCGGAGCGCAGCGCCTCACTGAGGATCCGCTCGTATTCCTGGCGGTCCTCGCTCAGCAGGTGCTGCGGAACGCTGTTCATGTGCATCCCCCGATGCTCCGTAGGGCTTGGGGCTCGGCATGCTGACGAGCCGTCGGGCAGAAACGGAGGGGAGCCTGCTACGGATAAGCCGATGGTAGAGCGACGACGGCACACGGTGACAGGGGGTTTCCAGAAATGGCCCCTGGCCAGCACGGTCCTTCGACGTTTCCTCCGCGGGGGACGCCTGCCCGGTGAACGCTCAGCTACCCGGGGGCAACTGCTGGACCAGTAGTTTTCCGGCCATGGTCACTCCACCGTCCATGGCGATGGCCAGTCCGTCGGCATAGACGTGCGGCCCCTCGACCACGGGGCCCGTGCTGTCCTCGCCGTCCTCCGAGCCGACCTCGCCCAGAAGATACGGAATGGGGCTGTGACCATGGACGATGCGCGTACCGCCGTAGATCTCCAGCAGGGACCGTACGGCGTCGGCGCCGCCTTCGTCGCGGAAGGAGAAGCGCTTGGTGAACTTGCGGAAGAGGTCCCAGCACTCGTCCGCGTCGTTGCGTGTGAGCGTCTCGCGGACCGTGTCGTTGACGGCCTCGATGGAGTCGCCGTAGTCGCGATAGGCGGTGGTGTCGGAGTGCACCAGGAGGTAGTCGTCGATCAGTTCCATGGCGTCGAGGCGGGCCATCCACTGCAAGTGGTGGTCCTGGAGGCGCTCCATGTCGGTCTTCTGACCGCCGTTGAGCAGCCAGGCCGCCTGGAAGGTGGCCGTTCCCGCGCCGGAGTTGACGGGGGTGTCGCCGAACCGCTTGGCGCCGAGGAGCAGCAGCTCGTGGTTGCCCATGAGCGCCTTGCAGTAGCCGCCGGCCGCGGCCGCCTCGGCCGACAGCCGCATCACCAGGTCGATGACGCCGATGCCGTCCGGGCCGCGGTCGGTGAAGTCGCCCAGGAACCACAGACGGGCGGTGCCCGCCGACCAGTTGCCCGCGGCGTCGATGAGGCCCTTCTCCTGGAGCGCGGCGACCAGCTCGTCGAGGTAGCCGTGGACGTCCCCGACGACGTACAGGGGGCCGGGGCCGACGTCCTGCGCCGCGGCCGCCACGGACTCGGGGTCGACGCTGACCTGGAGCGTGTCACCCCTATTGATGACGGGCAGATCGCGCTCCGTGGGTGTGTACCCCTCCGGGTAGCCCTCCGTCTCCGTGACGGACCGGGCGACCTCACCGGGGTGTGTGCTGTGGGCATAAGGACCGGCCTCGGGGACGTACGCGGGCACGCGGAAGTCGCGCACCGTCGGCGTTCGCACCTCGGGTCCCTGACCGGCCCCCTGAGTCATCGACCCCTCCACCACCATCGCGCCGCATCTGCACCGCATCGGACTGCCTGGTCGCAGCGGCCCGCGGTGTCGTCCGCCCATCATAGGAATGCGGATCGCGCCATGTGATGACCCAGGGGTGGTGAAATGGCGCAGGGCCTCAGTTCACCACGGTTTTCTCCCGAATTGGGCGGGGCTTTCCCCGCCCTTTCCTTCTCGGAGGTCAGCCCGCTTCGGGTGACCGGGGCGGGCTGACCGTCGTACGCGGTGGACGTCGCTCGGACGAGGTCCGCACGATCAGCTCCGTCGGTATCACCTGCTCGACCGGTTGGTCCGATTCGACCCCCTCGATGGCGTCGATGAGGAGCTGGACCACCGCCGTGCCGATCCGGCGCGGCTTCAGGGAGAGCGTGGTGACGGGCGGTTCGGTGTTGGCGTACACGGTGGACTCGCTGCAGCAGACGAGGAGCAGGTCGTCCGGCACGCGCATACCGTATCGCCGCGCCGCGGCCAGCAGGTCGGTGCCGTTGGGGTCGAACAGACCGTAGACGGCGTCCGGGCGGTCGGGCCGGGCGAGCAGCCGGTCGGCGGCGACGGCTCCCGCGCAGGGATCGTGCGCCGGATAGGCCTCGTACACCGGATCCTGGCCCACTCGCTCGCACCAGCGCAGGTACGCGGTCGTGGAGAGATGGGTGTACGTGTCCGTCGTGGTCCCCGTGAGGAGGCCGATCCGGCGGGCGCCCGCGTCGGCCAGGTGGTCGAGGATGCCCATGACCGCGGCCTCGTGGTCGTTGTCGACCCATGCGGTGACCGGCAGTGAGCCGGCCGGGCGGCCGTCGGAGACCACCGGTAATCCCTGCCGGACCAGTTCGCTGACCACCGGGTCATGGTCGGACGGGTCGATGACGACTGTGCCGTCCAGGGCGACGTTCGACCACACGTCGTGGCGCGAGGTCGCCGGGAGGATGACCAGGGCGTAGCCCCGGGCGAGCGCGGCCGAGGTGGCGGCGCGCGCCATCTCGGCGAAGTACGCGAACTCGGTGAAGGTGAAAGGTTCATCCCCGTATGTGGTCACGGTCAGCCCGATGAGGCCGGACTTTCCCGTGCGGAGGGTTCGGGCCGCGGCCGACGGGCGGTAGCCCAGCCGGTCGGCGACCTCGCGGACATGGCGTCGGGTGGCGTCCGGGAGCCGACCCTTGCCGTTGAGGGCGTCGGAGACGGTCGTGATGGAGACCCCGGCGGCGGCGGCCACGTCTCTGATGCCTGCCCGGCCCGGCCGACTGCCTCGACGAGAGGTTTCCGCGCGGCTCACCTGGTGCTTCCCTGCTGCTGTCATGGCGAGCCGATAGTAGGGCTCATGCGGTGGGGTAGTGCGGACGCATATGCACTCGTTGACAGGCACGTTTCTGCATGATCAATAAGAGTTAAATGCCTTGGAATGTAAGGGAGTTGAGCGATCCAATATCAAGACGTGGCTTGTCGGCGCGCATAGGCCTGCCAAGTGGGTCATGTTTCGAAGAGGTCTCAACTCACCTGCACGGGGGATGCGCGCCACGGCGTGAGCCACCGGCGCGCGCTCTCGCGGACGGTGCGCCCCCATGCCGTACGCCTTCGTGCGGCGATGACCTCGGCATTCGTACGGTGATGCCCCTGATGTCCGTGTGACGGGTGAGGTTGGACCAGGTTGTCCACAGGCCGTTCGCAGGGACGCCGAATCCTCATACAGTGAGGATCATTAAGTGTCGACGAGGAGGACTGCGGTGAGCGAGACGAGCCCCAAGCTGCGTGCCGAGCTGGAGGGAATCCCCACCTACAAGCCCGGCAAGCCCGCCGCGGCCGGGGGCCCCGTGGCGTACAAGCTGTCCTCCAACGAGAACCCCTATCCGCCGCTGCCCGGCGTGCTGGAGAGCGTGACCGCGTCGGCCGCGTCCTTCAACCGGTACCCGGACATGGCGTGCACGGGGCTGATGAACGAGCTGTCGGACCGATTCGGGGTGCCGGTCACCCATCTGTCCACCGGGACGGGCTCGGTCGGCGTTGCCCAGCAGCTGCTCCAGGCCACCTCCGGCCCGGGCGACGAGGTCATCTACGCCTGGCGCTCCTTCGAGGCGTATCCGATCATCACCCAGATCAGCGGCGCGACCTCCGTGCGAGTGCCGCTGACTCCGGGTGATGTGCACGACCTGGACGCGATGGCGGACGCGATCACCGACCGGACGCGGCTGATCTTCGTCTGCAACCCGAACAACCCGACGGGCACGGTTGTGCGCCGTGCCGAGCTGGAGCGGTTCCTCGACCGGGTCCCCGCCGACGTACTGGTGGTGCTGGACGAGGCGTACCGGGAGTTCATCCGCGACCCCCAGGTCCCCGACGGCGTCGAGCTCTACCGCGAGCGGCCCAACGTCTGTGTGCTGCGCACCTTTTCCAAGGCGTACGGCCTCGCCGGGCTCCGCGTGGGCTTCGCGATCGCCCACGAGCCCGTGGCGGCCGCCCTGCGCAAGACGGCGGTGCCGTTCGGTGTGAGCCAGCTCGCCCAGGACGCGGCCGTCGCCTCCCTGCGCGCCGAGGACGAGCTCCTCGGCCGCGTCGGCTCCCTGGTCGCGGAGCGCACGCGCGTTGTCGACGGCCTGCGCGGCCAAGGCTGGACCGTCCCCGAGACGCAGGCCAACTTCGTCTGGCTGCGCCTGGGCGACCGCACGGTCGATTTCGCGGCCATGTGCGAGCGGGCCGGTGTCGTCGTCCGGCCCTTCACGGGCGAGGGCGTGCGCGTGACGATCGGGGAGCCCGAGGGCAACGACATCTTCCTGAAGGTGACGGAGGACTTCCGCAAGGAGTTCTAGCGTCGCTGATCGGCTCAGTGATCCGGGGGCCTGCCCTTGCGGACCGGTCGGGCCCCGGGGCGCTGCCCCCGGGGCCTCCGCGTCTCTCGAACGACGGTGCTGACATGCCCCTTCGCGCCATGGGTCCATCGGTCCACTTCTAGGGACCCCCCACCCCTCATGCCTCGAACGGTCATGCGTCATAATTGCTTGTGAATGTGAACGCGTTCACAAGCCTGTCCCGATTGCTCCCTTGATGAGTGTGACAAACGGGGCAAACTGCCGCCTTGACCACGGCACGTAAGGAGAAGACGTGGACATCGCTTTGGCACCGGAGACTCTGGCGCGATGGCAGTTCGGCATCACCACCGTCTACCACTTTCTCTTCGTCCCGCTGACGATCTCGCTCGCCGCCCTCACCGCCGGCCTGCAGACCGCGTGGGTGCGCACGGAGAAGGAGAAGTACCTCAGGGCCACCAAGTTCTGGGGCAAGCTCTTCCTCATCAACATCGCGATGGGGGTCGTCACCGGCATCGTGCAGGAGTTCCAGTTCGGCATGAACTGGTCCGACTACTCGCGCTTCGTGGGTGACGTCTTCGGTGCCCCGCTCGCCTTCGAGGCCCTGATCGCCTTCTTCTTCGAGTCCACCTTCATCGGCCTGTGGATCTTCGGCTGGGACAAGCTGCCGAAGAGGATTCACCTGGCCTGCATGTGGATGGTCTCGATCGGCACGATCCTGTCGGCGTACTTCATCCTCGCGGCCAACTCGTGGATGCAGCACCCCGTCGGCTACAAGATTAACGAGGAGAAGGGCCGGGCCGAACTCACCGACTTCTGGCTGGTGCTGACCCAGAACACCGCGCTCGCCCAGGTCTTCCACACCATGTCCGCGGCCTTCCTCACCGGCGGCGCCTTCATGGTCGGCATCGCCGCCTTCCACCTGGTGCGCAGGAAGCACATCCCCGTGATGAAGACCTCGCTGCGGCTCGGTCTGGTCACCGTGGTCATCGGCGGCATGTTCACCGCGATCAGCGGCGATGTCCTCGGCAAGATCATGTACGAGCAGCAGCCGATGAAGATGGCCGCGGCCGAGGCCCTGTGGGACGGCGAGGAACCGGCCCCCTTCTCGATTTTCGCCGTCGGCGACGTCGACGAGGGCCACAACAAGGTCGCCATAGAGATCCCCGGGCTGCTGTCCTTCCTGGCCAAGGACGACTTCAGCTCGTACGTCCCCGGCATCAACGACGTCAACAAGGCCGAGCAGGAGAAGTACGGGCCCGGCGACTACCGGCCCAACATCCCCGTTGCCTACTGGGGCTTCCGCTGGATGATCGGCTTCGGCATGACGTCCTTCACCATCGGCCTGGTCGGACTCTGGCTCACGCGCAAGAAGTTCCTGCTGCCGCAGCACCTGAGGGTGGGCGACGACGAGGTGCCGCATCTCGTATTGCTGCCCAAGAAGGCCCTCGGCCCCAAGCTCACCACGTGGTACTGGCGCATCGCAATCCTGACCCTGGGCTTCCCGCTGATCGCCAACTCCTGGGGCTGGATCTTCACCGAGATGGGCCGCCAGCCGTGGGTTGTCTACGGCGTTCTGCAGACCCGCGCTGCGGTCTCCCCCGGCGTCTCCCAGGGCGAGGTCCTCACCTCGATGATCGTCTTCACCGCGCTCTACGCGATCCTCGCCGTCATCGAGGTCAAGCTGCTCGTGAAATACGTCAAGGCCGGACCGCCCGAGCTGACGGAGGCCGACCTCAACCCGCCCACGAAGATCGGCGGCGACGTGCATGACGCCGACAAGCCGATGGCCTTCTCGTACTAGGCCAAGGGAGCCGCACAGTCATGGAACTTCACGACGTCTGGTTCGTCCTCATCGCGGTCCTGTGGATCGGCTACTTCTTCCTGGAGGGGTTCGACTTCGGGGTCGGTGTCCTTACGAAGCTGCTGGCCCGGAACCGCGCCGAGAAGCGGGTTCTGATCAACACCATCGGGCCCGTCTGGGACGGCAACGAGGTGTGGTTGCTCACGGCGGGCGGCGCGACGTTCGCGGCCTTCCCGGAGTGGTACGCCACCCTGTTCTCCGGCTTCTACCTGCCGCTGCTGCTCATCCTGGTCTGCCTGATCGTCCGCGGTGTCGCCTTCGAGTACCGGGCGAAGCGGACCGAGGAGCACTGGCAGCGCAACTGGGAAACCGCGATCTTCTGGACCTCGCTGCTGCCCGCGTTCCTGTGGGGTGTGGCCTTCGCCAACATCGTGCGGGGCGTGAAGATCGACTCGGGTCTGGAGTACGTGGGCAGCTTCTGGGACCTGCTCAACCCGTACGCCCTCCTGGGCGGTCTGGTCACGCTGTCGCTGTTCACCTTCCACGGGACGGTGTTCGTCGGGCTCAAGACCGTCGGGGACATCCGGGAGCGGGCGCGGAAGTTCGCGCTGCAAGTGGGTCTGGTGACGGCCGCGTTGGCGCTCGTCTTCCTGCTCTGGACCCAGGCCGACAAGGGCGACGGCTGGTCCCTGGCCGCGATGGCCGTCGCCGTGGTGGCGCTTGTCGCGGCGCTGGGAGCGGCTCAGGCGGGCCGTGAGGGCTGGGCGTTCGCCCTGTCGGGGCTCACCATCGTGGCGGCCGTCGCGATGCTCTTCCTGACGCTCTTCCCGAACGTCATGCCGTCGTCGCTGAACGAGGACTGGAGCCTGACGGTCACCAACGCCTCGTCGAGCCCGTACACCCTGAAGATCATGACCTGGTGCGCGGCTGTCGCCACGCCGATCGTCCTGCTCTACCAGGGATGGACGTACTGGGTGTTCCGCAAGCGGATCGGTACGCAGCACATCGCGGATGTTGCGCACTGAGTTCGAAACCCAGGCCATGTTTCACGTGAAACAGCGTGTTTCACGTGAAACATGGCGACTTGACCCAAGGGTGTGTTTCACGTGAAACCGATCGACCCGCGTCTTCTCCGCCACGCCCGCGCCACACGCTTCTTCCTCATGGCGGTCGTCGGCCTGGGTGTCGTCGGAGCGGCGCTGGTCATCGCTCAGGCGATGCTGATCGCCGAGGTGGTGGTCGGGGCCTTCCAGCACGGGATGGCGGTCGCCGAACTGCGCACGTCGCTTCTGCTGTTGGTGGCGGTCGCGGTCGGTCGGGCGGTCGTCTCCTGGCTCACCGAACTCGCCGCACACCGGGCCGGCGCGGCGGTGAAGTCGGAGCTGCGGCTACGGCTGCTGGAACGGGCCACCGAGCTCGGGCCCGGCTGGCTGAGCGGACAGCGCACCGGCTCGCTGGTCACCCTCGCCACGCGTGGAGTCGACGCGCTCGACGACTACTTCTCGCGCTATCTGCCGCAGTTGGGGCTCGCGGTGACCGTGCCCGTGGCGGTGCTCGCGCGGGTTGTCACCGAGGACTGGGTGTCGGCGGCGATCATCGTCGGCACGCTGCCGCTGATCCCCGTCTTCATGATCCTCATCGGCTGGGCCACACGCTCGCACATGGACCGTCAGTGGCGGCTGCTGTCCCGGCTGTCGGGCCACTTCCTGGACGTCGTCGCCGGACTGCCGACGCTCAAGGTGTTCGGCCGGGCCAAGGCGCAGGCCGAGTCGATCAAGCGGATCACCGGCGAATACCGGCGGGCGACCATGCGGACGCTGCGGATCGCGTTCCTGTCGTCCTTCGCGCTGGAGCTGCTCGCCACGATCTCGGTCGCGCTCGTCGCGGTGACCATCGGCATGCGGCTCGTGCACGGCGAGATGGACCTGTATGTGGGGCTCGTGATTCTCGTCCTCGCGCCCGAGGCGTATCTGCCGCTGCGGCAGGTGGGTGCGCAGTTCCACGCGGCCGCCGAGGGGCTCGCGGCGGCCGAGGAGATCTTCGAGGTGCTGGAGACTCCCGTACCGGCCTCCGGAGTGCTGCCCGTGCCCGAGGGGGCGATCCGTTTCGAGGGCGTGACCGTCCGGTACCCCGGGCGGTCGGACGACGCCGTCGCGGATGCGTCCTTCATCGTCGGGACTGGGGAGACGGTGGCCCTCGTCGGGCCGAGCGGTGTGGGCAAGTCGACGCTGCTGAACGTTCTGTTGGGGTTCGTGGAGCCTGCGGCGGGACGCGTGTCGATCGGGGGAGCCGATCTCGCCTCGCTCGACCTGGCGGAGTGGCGCTCGCACGTCGCCTGGGTGCCGCAGCGGCCCCATCTGTACGCCGGGTCCATCGCCGAGAACGTACGGCTGGCCCGTCCCGACGCGGACGAGACGGCGGTACGGCGGGCGCTGGCCGACGCGGGCGCGCTGGAGTTCGTGGACACGCTCCCGGACGGGCTGCACACCCTTCTCGGCGAGGACGGCGCCGGACTCTCCGCCGGACAGCGCCAACGGCTCGCCCTCGCCCGGGCGTTCCTCGCGGACCGGCCCGTGCTGCTCCTCGACGAACCGACGGCCTCCCTGGACGGCGAGACCGAGGCGGAGGTCGTGGCGGCCGTACGGCGACTGGCGGTGGGGCGGACCGTGCTGCTCGTGGTGCACCGCCCGGCGCTGCTGGAGGTGGCGGACCGGGTGGTGCGGCTGGAGGCTGCCGAAGCCCCTGCCCCGGCGGCCGGTGCCCCACGGACCGAGCCCTTGAGCCGAGCCGTCGAGGTGACGGCAGCCGAGGTTGCGGCACACGCGCCTGCGGCACACGCCCAAGAACCGTCTCCGGCAAGGCACGGCAGCCCTCTCTCCCGCGTCCGCGCCATGGCCTCCCCCCGTCGTGGCCGTCTGGCGCTCGCGCTGCTGCTCGGCAGTCTCGCGCTCGGCAGTGCCGTGGGGCTGATGGCGACCTCCGGGTGGCTCATCTCGCGGGCTTCCCAGCAGCCGCCCGTGCTCTACCTGATGGTGGCCGTCACGGCGACCCGGGCGTTCGGGATCGGGCGGGCCGTGTTCCGGTACTCGGAGCGGCTGGTGTCGCACGACGCCGTGTTGCGGATGCTGGCCGACACCCGTGTCGCCGTCTTCCGGCGGCTGGAACGGCTGGCCCCGGCCGGGCTGCGGACGACCCGGCGAGGCGATCTGCTCTCACGGCTGGTCGGCGATGTGGACGCCCTGCAGGACTACTGGGTGCGGTGGCTGCTGCCCGCCGGGGCCGCGGTGGTCGTGTCGGCCGCCTCCGTCGGGTTCACCGCCTGGCTGCTGCCCGAGGCCGGGGCCGCCCTCGCCCTCGGACTGCTCACCGCCGGAGCCGGGGTCCCGCTCGTGACCGGAGCCGTGGCCAGGCGCGCCGAGCGCAGGCTCGCCCCCGCCCGGGGCGCCCTGGCCACCCGTGTGACCGATCTGCTCACCGGCACCGCCGAATTGACGGTCGTCGGCGCTCTGCCGACCCGTACCGCCGACGTACGGCGGGCCGACGGCACGCTCACCCGGATCGCGTCCCGGGCCGCCACCGCGACCGCGCTCGGCGACGGGCTCACCGCGCTCGTCTCCGGGCTCACCGTCACGGCCGCAGCCCTCGTGGGCGCACAGGCCGTCGCCGACGGACGGCTGAGCGGCGTGGCCATGGCCGTCGTCGTCCTCACCCCGCTGGCCGCCTTCGAGGCCGTCCTGGGGCTGCCGCTGGCCGTGCAGTTCCGCCAGCGGGTGCGCAAGAGCGCGGAGCGCGTGTACGAGGTGCTGGACGCACCCGACCCGGTACGTGAACCGGAGTGCCCGCGGCAGGCGCCGGTGTCGCCCTTCCCGCTGCGACTCGACAGGATCGGCGCTCGCCACGCGGGGCAGCACCGGAACGCGCTCGCCGGGCTCGACCTCACCCTGGACGAGGGCCGCAGAGTCGCCGTGGTCGGCCCGTCGGGGTCGGGCAAGACGACCCTCGCGCAGGTGCTGCTGCGGTTCCTGGACGCGCACGAGGGGACGTACACGCTGGGTGGCGTGGACGCGTACGCGCTCGACGGTGACGACGTACGGCGGCTCGTCGGGTTGTGCGCCCAGGACGCGCACCTCTTCGACAGCTCGGTGCGGGAGAACCTGCTGCTGGCGCGGAAGGGCGCGACCGAGGCGGAGCTGCGGGAAGCGCTCGCGCGGGCGCGGCTGCTCGACTGGGCCGAGGCGCTGCCCGACGGGCTCGACACCCTGATCGGGGAGCACGGGGCGCGGCTGTCCGGCGGCCAGCGCCAGCGACTCGCCCTCGCCCGCGCACTGCTCGCCGACTTCCCCGTCCTCGTCCTCGACGAGCCCGCCGAACACCTCGACCTGCCAACCGCCGACGCGCTCACCGCGGACCTGCTGGCCGCGACCGAGGGCCGTACGACGCTGCTGATCACCCATCGGCTGGCCGGGCTGGAGGCCGTGGACGAGGTGATCGTGCTGGCGGAGGGACAGGTGGCACAGCGGGGACCGTACGCGGAACTGGCCGCCGTGGACGGTCCGCTGCGGGCGATGGTGGAGCGTGAGACGGCGGGGGAGCTGCTGGTCGGGGCATGAGGCGTCACGCGTGAGGGCACCGACGCCGTCAACATCTGCCGGGCGACCCCCTGTTCGGCCCAGTCCCGTAAGCCATCCGTGGCGTTCAGTCCCCCAGCCGTACGACGTGAACAGGACGGGGCCCCGGGCAGGGGCCACGATCGCTGACATGCGCTTCACTCGCCGCCATCCGCTGCTCGTCCCGGTGCTGCTGTGCTCGCTCGCGGTGCTCGTGGCGCGGCCCACGGCGGCCGAGAGCGACGGCGGCGACACCGGAAGCCCGGGGAGCGCCGGTGCCTCCGGGCTCAGTGCCCAGGTGGCGCGGCTGTACGAGGACGCGGCCGTGGCCACGCAGCAGTACGAACTGGGGCGGCAGGAGGCCGACGAACAGCGGGCGAAGGCGGAGCGGTTCGAGGCACTCCTCGCGCGGGAGCGGCAGCAGATCGCCGTCCTGCACGCGGATCTCGGCCGGATCGCGCGCGCTCAGTACCGCGAGGGCGGCGGGCTGCCGTACACCGCGCAGATGTTGCTCGCGAACAACCCCGAGGAATTGATGCGTGGTCACCGGGCCGTGTGGCAGGCGGATCTGGCCGTCAACAACGCCGTCACCAAGAGCCGCCGCGCGGAAGCCAGGCTCGCCGCCGACGAGGCGAAAGCGGCGGCCGAGTGGCAGCGACTGGAGACTCGCAACGCCGAACTCGCCGAGCTGAAGCAGTCGATCGAGCAGAAACTCGAAGAGGCGCGATGGACGCTCCAGGGGCAGGCAGACGCGTCGGTCGCGGCGGGCGCCTGCCCGGGGGCCGTGCGGCTGGACCAGCCGGACACGGACCTCGTGAACGAGTGGGTCGCGCCCGTGGAGGCGTACGAACTCTCCGCGAGCTACGGCAGCGGCGGTGACCGCTGGGCGAGCCGGCACACCGGGCAGGACTTCGCGGTGCCCATCGGTACGCCGGTGCGGTCGGTCGGGGCGGGCCGTGTGGTGCGGGTGTCGTGCGGGGGTGCCTTCGGCATCGAGGTCGTGGTGCAGCACGCGGACGGCTACTACACGCAGTACGCGCACCTCGCCGCCGTCACCGTCGACCAGGGGGAACGGGTGGCCACCGGGCAGTGGATCGGGCAGTCGGGCACGACCGGCAACTCCACGGGGCCGCATCTGCACTTCGAGGCGCGGGTGACGCCGGAGCTGGGTTCGGGTATCGATCCGGTGCCGTGGCTGCTGAAGCGCGGAGTGCAGTTGTAACGGGCGTGATCCAGGCGCCCCTTACGCGCGCTCCGGCAGGGAGCCTTACCGCAACCGCTCCGCCAGCATCCGTTCGATCACCACCGCCACCCCGTCCTCGTTGTTCGCGACGGTCCGGCCGGAGGCTGCCGCGATCACGTCCGGGTGGGCGTTGCCCATCGCGTACGACTGGCCGGCCCAGGTGAGCATCTCGACGTCGTTCGGCATATCGCCGAAGGCGACGACCTCCTCGTGGGAGATGCCGCGTTCGGCACAGCACAGGGCGAGGGTGCTGGCCTTGGAGACGCCGGGGCCGCTGATCTCCAGCAGGGCGCTGGGGCTGGAGCGGGTGATGGTGGCGCGGTCGCCGACGGCCAGCCGGGCGGTGGTGAGGAAGGCGTCCGGGTCGATCTCGGGGTGGTACGCGAGGATCTTGAGCACGGGATCGCCGTCCGCGACCCCGCCGCGGGCCAGCAGTTTCTCGGCGGGCGCGAGGGTGTCGGGGACCTCCATGTGCAGCTTCGGGTAGTCCGGCTCCTGGTGGAAGCCGTACGCCTGCTCGACCGCGTACAGGGTCCCCGGCGCTGCCGCGCGCAGCAGTTGTACGGTGTCGAGCGCGTTCTCGCGGGCCAGCTCGCGGATCTTGACGAACCGGTGGGAGCCGGGGCCGCCGTGCAGATCGACCACGGCGGCACCGTTTCCGCAGATCGCCAGGCCGTGGCCGTGGACGTGGTCGCTGACGACGTCCATCCAGCGGGCCGGGCGGCCGGTGACGAAGAAGACCTCGATGCCCGCCTCCTCGGCGGCCGCGAGGGCGGCGACCGTGCGCTCGGACACCGACTGGTCGTCGCGCAGCAGGGTGCCGTCGAGATCCGTGGCGATCAGCCGCGGGGGAACGGTCGGGGCCGGGCTCTCGGGCTGTTTCGTCGCTGAGGTCACGCACCCCATTCTCCCGCACATGCGCGCACGGCCGTGCGAGAGCCCGCACGGGTGAGTGATGACGGTCCCGACCAGGGCCGTTGTGGCATCACGAGCCGTCGTGCTCAGTCCAGCTGTGCCGGTGCCTCCATGGCGATCCGCTCGAAGACCTTCTCGTCGGCCGCGAAGACCGAGTCGGGGATGGGCCAGTGGATGACGATGTCGGTGAAGCCCAGCTCGGCGTGGCGGCCGGCGAAGTCCACGAAGGCGTCGAGCGACTCCAGCGGGCGGCCGCGGTCCGGGGTGAATCCGGTGAGCAGGATCTTGTCGAGCCCGGCCGTGTCCCGGCCGATCGCGGCGCACATGTCGGCCAGCTTCTCGGCCTGCCCGCGAATGGCTTGAATCGACTGTTCAGGAGTGCCCGTCTCGTACAGCCGGGGGTCACCGGTGGTCACCCACGCCTGCCCGTACCGCGCGGCCAGCTTCAGCCCACGCGGCCCGGTGGCGGCCACCGCGAAGGGCAGTCGGGGGCGCTGGACGCAGCCCGGGATGTTGCGGGCCTCGTGCGCGGAGTAGTGGTCGCCCTCGTACGACACGGAGCTTTCGCTGAGCAGCCGGTCGAGCAGTGGGACGAACTCGGCGAACCGGTCGGCGCGCTCGCGCGGGGTCCACGGCTCCTGGCCGAGCGCGGTGGCGTCGAAGCCGGTGCCGCCGGCGCCGATGCCCAGGGTGATCCGGCCACCGGAGACGTCGTCGAGGGAGATCAGCTCCTTGGCGAGGGGCACCGGATGCCGGAAGTTCGGCGAGGTCACGAGGGTGCCCAGGCGCAGACGGTCGGTGGTGGCGGCCGCGGCGGTCAGCGTCGGCACGGCACCGAACCACGGGCCGTCCCTGAAGCTCCGCCACGACAGGTGGTCGTACGTGTACGCGGTGTGGAACCCGAGCTGCTCGGCCCGCTGCCACGTGGAGCGGCCGCCCTCGTGCCAGCGGACGTACGGCAGGATCGCGGTGCTCAGACGCAGACTCATGCATCGAGCGTAAGCGGAGTCCCGGAGTGCTCACGCACCCGTCGATGCGACTCCGGAAAGCGCAGGTGCTCCAGCGGTACGGCGAGACGCGTATCACGCACGCGATTTTGATCCGGATGTTTGATCCACAGCCAAGTGTGGTTATCCACAGGGGATTTGACGAACCTGTGGACAACTTCCCAACCCCTTTAGGGTATTTCATCAACTTTGTCAGATTTGGCATGATTTGCTGTAAGGGTGTCCAAGGTCCGTGCCTGCACCTCCCGTTCGGCTGCGGCCGCGACGAAGGCGGCGGCCTGCTCGGCACCAACCAGCCCCTCCACGGCCCGCATCGTGGACACCGGGAGGGCGACGGACTGCGTGTCACTCGCGCGAGGTGCGGGCTGCTCGGTGCCGAGGCGTTCACGCAGATGCTGGTTGGCCAACAGCCTCATCGCACGGGCCAGTTCGGCGTCCACCATCTGCCGGGCGAGGGGCCGCAGCCGTCGTACGAGCGTCGCCGCCTCGGTCGCGTCCGCGTCGGTCGGCGGATGGTGTCCGTCCAGGTAGCGCGCGAAGACGTGCTCGGTGGTGAACTCCAGGAAACGGGAGGCGATGTGCTCGACCCGGCCCCTCAACTCCCGCAGATGGCCGGAGAGCGCGGACAGCGGCACCCCGGCCTCGTGCAACTCCACGGCCACGGCCAGCTCTTGGGGGCTCGGCACCAGGAACAGGTCCTCCTCCCCGGGAACCGGCTCCAGCACGCCCAGCTCGACCGCGTCCGCCACCGCCGCGTCGTCCTGGACCCCGCCGAACCGCTCGACCAGTTCGGCCCGCGAGATCCGTGCGGCCTCCTCGTCGGTCCACGGCCCGTCGACCTCGGCGACCAGCCCGAGCACCCCGCCGAGGCCACGGCCCGCGTCCCAGGCCTCCAGGAGCTCCTTGATGGAGGCCAGGGTGTAGCCGCGGTCCAGCAGATCGGCGATCTGCCGCAGGCGGGCCAGGTGCGCGTCCGAGTACACGTTGGCCCGGCCCCGCCGCTCGGGGCGGGGGAGCAGCCCGCGGTCCTGATAGGCACGGATCGTCCGGACCGTGGCGCCGCTGCGGTGCGCCAGGTCCTCTATGCGGTACGCAGCACCAGCCGGTTCGTCGTTCACGGTCCTCCTGCCTGAGCTGTCATGGCGGTGCTGGCGCGGCGGTCACCCCGTCGCGGCCCGCACGATCACGCCTGCCGCCGTGCGTGCCGCGGGCGACTGTGCCAGGTACTCGACCGCCCTGCGCAACCGCCCCTCTTGCGAGGGGTGGTAGGCGCGCTGCGGATAGCGGGGTACGGCCGCGCCGAGCTCCTTCCAGGTGGGCAACAGGTCCTTGCACACGGCCTGGTTGTGCGTGGCGAGGACGGTAGGCGGGCGCCCGGCGAGCTTCGGGTCGTGCTCCCGACCGGGAGCCGTCGGTTGATGACGTGGGTCTCTCCTGTACTCACAGCGGTGGCTCCCATCGGGCGATCGCACGCAGCGCCCTGGGCGTGAAGCGGGACAGGAGGTGGGCGCCACGCGCCTCCGGGGTGACAGGGACGACGGCCTGGTCCCGTACCACCGCGCGCAGGATCGCCTCCGCGACCTTTTCCGGCGGGTAGTTGCGCATCCCGTACAGCCGGGCGGCCCGCCTCTGCCGCCGTTTCTCCTCATCGGCGTCCACGCCCGCGAAGCGTGCGGTCGAGGTGATGCCGGTGTTGACGAAGCCGGGACATATCGCCGACACCCCGATGTCCTGGCCGGCCAGCTGCGCGCGCAGGCACTCGCTGAGCATCAGAACGGCCGCCTTGGAGGTGCTGTAAGCGGGCAGCGCCTTCGACGGCTGGTACGCGGCCGCCGACGCGATGTTGACGATATGGCCGCCCTGCCCGCGCTCGGCCATCTGCCTGCCGAAGAGCCGGCAGCCGTGGATCACGCCCCACAGGTTGACGTCGAGGACCCTCTTCCAGTCCTCGGGCGTGGTGTCGAAGAAGGAACCCGAGAGCCCGATCCCGGCGTTGTTCACCAGCACGTCCACCACGCCGTACTCGGTGGCGGCCTTCGCGGCGAGCTTCTCCATGGCCTGCTCGTCCGAGACGTCGACCGTCTCGGCCCAGGCCTCGGGAGCGCCGATCAGCCGGGACAGCTCCGCCGTGCGGGCCGCGGCCTCCGCGTCCCGGTCGACGGCCACCACACGCGCGCCGGCCTCGGCGAACGCGAAGGCGGTGGCCCGCCCGATACCGCTGCCCGCGCCGGTGACCAGTACCAACTGCCCGCCGAACCGGTCGGCGTACGCACCGGTGGTGGTCACTTCGGTCCTTCCGCCCTCGGTGGCCGTCACGAACTCGGTGATCCAGGCGGCCAGTTGATCGGGGCGCGTGCGCGGAATCCAGTGCTTGGCCTGGAGAGTGCGGCGGGTCAACCGCGGGACCCAGTCCTCCAGCTGGTCGTACAGCTGCTCCGACAGGTATGCGTCATCGAGGGGAGTGATGAGCTGCACGGGCGCGTGTGCGTACGCGTCGTCGCGGGGCCGGGACAGCCGGGCCCGGATGTTGTCCCGGTACAGCCAGGCGCCGTGGGCCGCGTCCGTGGCCAGCGACGGGGTGGGGTAGTTGCCCGCGGGTACCTTCTCCAGCCGCTGGAGCACCCTGTGCCACCGCTTGCCGAGGGGGCCGCGCCAGGCGAGCTCGGGCAGGACCGGCGTGTGCAGCAGGTACACGTACCAGGCCTTGGCTCCCTGGCCGAGGAGTTGCCCCACCTTGCGCGGGGTCGGCCGCCGCAGCCGGTGCTTGATCCAGTGACCGAGGTGGTCGAGGGACGGCCCGGACATCGACGTGAAGGACGCGATCCGCCCCTCGGCGCGACGGCCCGTCACGAACTCCCAGCCCTGCACCGAACCCCAGTCGTGTCCCACCAGATGTACGGGTCTGCCGGGGCTGACCGCGTCCACGACCGCCAGGAAGTCGTCCGTCAGCTTCTCCAGCGTGAACCCGCCGCGCAGCGGTTGCGGCGCCGTCGATCTGCCGTGGCCGCGTACGTCGTACAGCACCACGTGGAATCCGCAGCGCTCGGCGAGATTCACGGCGACCTCGGACCACACCTCCTTGGAGTCGGGGTAGCCGTGCACGAGCAGTACGGTCGGCTGCTGCGGATCGCCCAGCTCGGCGACGCACAGCTCGACCCCGCCCGTGCGCACCCAGCGCTCCCGCGCGCCCCTGAGCGGCACCGTCACAGATTTCTCCTCACCCATCGGCACGTCACTCATCCGCACGTCCCTTCCGCCCAGCGCCTGACGTGGGGCAGGTCGTCGTCCAGCCAGAACGCGCTCTCCTCGGGGTCCTTGGAATCGGTGACCACCAGCAGTTCCTCGAACTTCGCGCCCGTGCCCCGAAACCCGAGGTGCGGTTCCACCGCCCACAGCCCCGGCCGCGGCGGATGGTCGGAGAACCTGTACGGCGACCACAGGGGCGACCACCCCTCGCGGTGCCCGCGGAGCGCGTCGCTCGCCAGCCCTTTCAGCGCCTGGGTGCCGAACCCGAACACATGCGGTGACCAGCGGCGCTCCCGCACCCGGTGGACCTTGTGGGCGATCACGCCGAAGGGATAGGCGCGGTGCCGGTTCCCGTAGCCCTGGCGGGTCATGAGCCGGTCCACGTCCTCGTAGATCTCGCGCAGCGGCCGTCGCTCGCGCACCTCGCGCAGGATCAGCTCGCGATGCGCGGCCAGGTCGTCGAGCAGCTTGTCGTGGAGGGGGTTCGGGCCGAGGCAGCCCGAGTAACCGATGTCTGCCGTACAGCCCTTGTGGACCGGAGCCATGTCGAGGATGAACGGCATACCCGCTTCGAGCCGGCGGTCGGTGGGGAAGAACTGCAGCGGTATGCGGAAGCCGACGAACGCCGTGCGGTCCCCGAACCAGGCGAAGGGCAGATGGAACCAGTCCCGCACCCCGCGCTCGCGCAGCCACACCCACTGCATCCGCGCAGCCTCGCGCTCGGTCACACCCGGCTTCAGCCGGGCCGCGACCGACTCTGCGCACTCGTACGCGAGACGCTGCACCTCGCGGAAACTCCGTAGGTCCGCGGAGCGTTCACCTGTCACTGCCGTAGTCATGGCACTGCCCCACCCGTCCGTCCACATCGACTGCTTACGCGATCGACTGCGGTACGCGTTCGTAACTTGACACTGACGAATGTGACAATGGGCGGCGGCAGCGTCAAGGGTGCGTCCGCGACCTGTGGAAAACCTCGTCGATGTGGACAACCGAGATCGACTGTTCGACCTGAGGGTGACCCCTAGGGGACCTGGCGGCTGAGACCCCCTACGGGCCCGTACGACTCGAGAGTGACTCACAGACAGCTCTGCGGAGTGACGACGGCCACTCGCCGAGCCCCTACCGTCGAATGCGTGACTGTGATCGCGACCGAAAGCCTGAGCAAGCGGTTCCCGAGGGTGACCGCGCTTGACCGGCTCTCCATGGACATCGGGCCCGGTGTGACGGGACTCGTCGGTGCCAATGGAGCCGGCAAGTCCACGTTGATCAAGATCTTGCTGGGTCTGTCCCCCGCCACCGAGGGCCGAGCCGAGGTGCTCGGACTCGATGTCGCCACCAAGGGCGGCGACATCCGCGAGCGGGTCGGGTACATGCCGGAGCACGACTGCCTGCCGCCCGACGTCTCGGCCACCGAGTTCGTCGTGCACATGGCCCGCATGTCCGGGCTTCCGCCGGCGGCCGCGCGTGAGCGTACGGCGGACACGCTGCGCCACGTAGGCCTGTACGAGGAGCGGTACCGCCCCATCGGCGGCTACTCGACCGGCATGAAGCAGCGCGTGAAGCTCGCCCAGGCGCTGGTCCACGACCCGCAGCTGGTGTTCCTGGACGAGCCGACCAACGGCCTCGACCCGGTCGGCCGCGACGAGATGCTCGGCCTGATCCGCCGTATCCACACGGACTTCGGCATCTCGGTCCTGGTCACCTCGCACCTGCTGGGCGAGTTGGAGCGCACCTGCGACCACGTGGTCGTCATCGACGGCGGCAAGCTCCTGCGCTCCAGCTCCACCAGGGACTTCACCCAGAGCACGGCGACCCTCGCGATCGAGGTCACCGACACCGACGAACACCCCGACGGGACGCGGGCGATACGCGAGGCCCTTCACGCGCGCGGGGTCGAGACCCACGAGGGCAGCGGCCTTCCCGGCGCCGGGCACATCCTGCTTCTCACCGCCCAGGGCGAGGAGACGTACGACGTCGTACGCGATGTCGTCGCCGACCTCGGTCTCGGTCTGGTCCGCATGGAGCAGCGCAGGCACCACATCTCGGAAGTCTTCAAGGACAACGACGAGCAGGCAGACGACGTACGGAAGGAGGCGGTCGGCCATGGCGGTTGAGCAGCCCCGGACGCAGGCCCCGGCCCGCGCCGGCGAACAGCCCCCCACGCGCGCGGGCGAGCAGTCCCGCATCCACAACATCGGCTACCGCACCTACGACGGCCCCCGTCTGGGCCGCGCGTACGCCCGCCGCTCCCTGTACTCGCAGTCGCTGCGCGGCGCGTACGGACTGGGCCGCTCGGTGAAGTCCAAGGTGCTGCCGATGCTGCTCTTCGCGGTGATGTGCGCACCCGCGGCCATCATGGTCGCGGTAGCGGTCGCCACGAGCGCCAACGACCTGCCCGTCGAGTACACGCGCTACGCGGTCATCATGCAGGCCATCATCGGCCTGTACATCGCCTCCCAGGCACCCCAGTCCGTCTCGCGCGACCTGCGTTTCAAGACCGTGCCGCTGTACTTCTCGCGCCCGATCGAGACCGCCGACTACGTACGGGCGAAGTTCGCGGCGCTGGCCTCGGCGCTGTTCGTCCTGACGGCGGCCCCGCTGACCGTCCTCTACGTGGGCGCGCTGCTGGCCAAGCTCGACTTCACCGACCAGACAAAGGGATTCGCGCAGGGACTGGTCTCCGTGGCACTGCTGTCGCTCCTCTTCGCCGGCATCGGCCTGGTGATCTCGGCGGTGACGCCCCGCCGAGGCTTCGGCATCGCGGCCGTCATCGCCGTCATGACCATCTCCTACGGGGCGGTGTCCGTCGTCCAGGCCATCGCCTACGAGCAGTCCAGCACCGAAGCGGTCCCCTGGCTCGGCCTCTTCTCGCCCATCACGCTCATAGACGGGGTGCAGTCCGCCTTCCTGGGTGCCTCCTCCGCCTTCCCCGGAGGGGCCGGCCCCTCCGACGGGCAGGGAGCCATCTACGTCCTCGTCGTCCTGGGTGTCATCGCGGGCTGCTACGGCCTGCTGATGCGCCGCTACCGAAAGGTCGGACTGTGACCACGCTGAACATCGACCACGTCTCCCGCTGGTTCGGCAACGTGGTGGCGGTCAACGACATCACCATGACGGTCGGCCCCGGCGTCACCGGCCTGCTCGGTCCGAACGGCGCCGGGAAGTCCACTCTCATCAACATGATGGGCGGCTTCCTCGCCCCCTCCACGGGCTCCGTCACCCTCGACGGCGAGCCGGTGTGGCGCAACGAGCGGATCTACCAGCACATCGGCATCGTCCCGGAGCGCGAGGCAATGTACGACTTCCTCACGGGCCGCGAATTCGTCGTCGCCAACGCCGAGTTGCATGGCCTCGGGGCGAAGGCGGCCGGGCGGGCCCTCGCCACGGTCGAGATGGAGTACGCGCAGGACCGCAAGATCTCGACGTACTCCAAGGGCATGCGGCAGCGCGTGAAGATGGCGAGCGCGCTCGTCCACGACCCCTCCCTGCTGCTGCTCGACGAACCCTTCAACGGCATGGACCCACGCCAGCGCATGCAGCTCATGGACCTGCTGCGGCGCATGGGCGCCGAGGGCCGCACGGTGTTGTTCTCCTCGCACATCCTCGAAGAGGTCGAGCAACTCGCCGCCCACATCGAGGTGATCGTCGCCGGACGGCACGCGGCGAGCGGCGACTTCCGGCGCATCCGCCGCCTGATGACCGACCGCCCGCACCGCTACCTCGTCCGCTCCAGCGACGACCGGGCCCTCGCGGCCGCGCTGATAGCGGACCCGTCGACGGCGGGCATCGAAGTCGACCTGGCAGAGGGCGCGCTGCGCATCCAGGCCGTCGACTTCGGCCGCTTCACCGCCCTGTTGCCCCGCGTGGCGAAGGACCACGGCATCCGACTGCTGACGGTCTCCCCGTCGGACGAGTCCCTCGAATCCGTCTTCTCGTATCTCGTCGCGGCGTAGGAGGCCGAAGATGTACGACCCCACAGTCGCCCGGCTCACCTACCGGGCCCTGCTCGGCCGCCGCCGGGCCCTCATCCTCGGCGCGCTGCCCGTCCTGCTGATCGTCATCGCCGTCGCCGTACGCGGCTTCAGCGGGGCCGACGACCAAGTCGCCGCCGACGTCCTCGGCGGGTTCGCGCTCGCCACGATGGTGCCGATCATCGGCGTCATCGCCGGGACAGGCGCGATCGGACCGGAGATCGACGACGGCTCGGTGGTGTATCTGCTGGCCAAGCCGGTGAAGCGGTCGACGATCATCTTCACCAAGTTGATCGTGGCGATCGCCGTGACCATGGCCTTCTCGGCGATACCGACCCTTGTCGCCGGGCTGATCCTGAACGGCAACGGGCAGCAGATCGCGGCCGCCTACATGGTGGCGGCACTGATCGCGTCGATCGCCTACGCCGCGATGTTCCTGCTGCTGGGAACGGTGACCCGGCACGCGGTCGTCTTCGGACTCGTCTACGCGCTCGTCTGGGAGACCCTCTTCGGTTCCCTGGTCTCCGGCGCGCGCACCCTCAGCGTCCAGCAGTGGTCGCTCGCGGTGGCCCACAAGGTCGCGGGCGGAGACCTCGTGACCTCGGACGTGGGGCTGACGACAGCGGTGGTCCTGCTGGCGGTGGTCACGGCCGGGACGACCTGGTACGCGGGCCAGAAGCTGCGCACGCTGACACTGGCCGGGGAGGAGTGACGGGGGCCTCCTCCGGGAGCCCGCGGTCGGCGGTCCTGGGGGAGGCGGCTGAATCTTGACATGGGTTTCACGCCTGTGCGGGCACACTTGATGCAGGGAATGAGTAACTAGGAGGAACGGGGATGGCAGTCGAGGAGCCGAAGGGCGAGCGGCAGCGGGCGTATGGAGCTGACTCCGAGGCGGGGGCCGGGTCCGGAGCTGGTGCCGGGGACGCCTGGGACGACATCGTTCTGGACGAGGACTTCATACGGTCCGCGGAGACGGCCGAGCCGTCGGCACGGGCTCGCATGCTCACGGCCCGTTGGCGCAAGCAGGCTCCCGACCCGCAGCCCTGGCGTTCCGACGAACCGCCCGCGGGGTGGTTCTTCAGCAAGGCGCGCAAGCGGAGGTGGCGGCGCCGGTAGCCGCCACGGCCCGGTGCTCGGCCTCTGTGACCGTCCGGTGACCCGGCCGGAGTCCGGGCCGCTGGATATTCGGTGGCGTCCAACTCGGCAGACGGGCACAGTGGTTCTGTCCGCGACGCCGGGTCGGTTCGGCGCCACGTTCTGGGAGGGGAGCCCGGCGATGCCCATCAGTTGCAGTTCGCCGAGTTCCCGACAGGGCAGCCCGCAGCGGGTTCCGGAGTAATCACCCCTCCGTCGAGCCCACCCTGCACGGGAGTTGCCCGGGGCGGCCGCTTCGAGCACGCGACGCGCCGTGCCTCGCGTGGGCCGCCCTCCCGGAGGATTGGCCGAGTGGTAAGGCACCGGCTTGCTAAGCCGTGGTCGGGGTCGTCCCCGCGCGCGTTCGATTCGCGCATCCTCCGCGAGACGCTGCCGCTGTGGCTGGGCGGGTGTCTGGTCTGTTGCCGCTTCCTCCATCCAAGAGGCACCCTGTGCTGAAGCGGTGAGTTGCGCAGCCCGGCACTTACGGGGTGCCGCTGCGCCCACCCGTGCCGCCCCAGCGGCACGACTGCCCGCAGCTGTGTAAGGCCGGGCCGCGGCTGTGCGAGCCGGGTTGCGGCCGCGTGGGCCGGACTGCAGCTGTGTAAGCCTGATTGAGGCTGTGTGGGTCGGGCCGTGGTTGCGTAAGCCGGAGCGCTTAAGCCGGACTGCGGCTGTGTAGGCCGGGGGTAGCGGTGTAAGTCGGGTTGCGGCCGCTGAGCGCTCCGCTGGAAGTGCCGCGATGTGCTGTCGTTCGTCTGCGGCGCCGTCGTGGCTGGTCGCGCCCTGCGGAGCCGCATATGTACACAGCCCCGCCCCTTCGGGGCGCTGCCCAACCGCAGCGGACTTCGCGACCTGCTAGCTCAGCAGGCGTTCCAACACCGCTGCGATGCCGTCCTCGTCGTTCGAGGACGTGACCTCGTCGGCTGTGGCTTTGAGGTCCTCGTGGGCGTTGGCCATGGCGACGCCGTGGGAGGCCCAGGTGAACATGGGGATGTCGTTGGGCATGTCGCCGAAGGCGATGGTGTCGGTGGCCTTCATGCCCAGGCGGCGGGCCGCGAGGGAGAGGCCGGTGGCCTTGGAGAGGCCGAGGGGGAGGAGTTCGACGATGCCCGCGCCGGCCATGGTGACGGTGACGAAACCGCCCGCGACCCGCGCGGCCGCATCCGCCAGTTCGTCGTCGGTCAGGGTCGGGTGCTGGATGTAGAGCTTGTTCAGCGGGGCGGCCCACAGGTCGGAGGCGTCCGTGAACGGGGTCGTCGGGAGTTCGCCCTGCAGCGCGTAGCCGGGGCCGACCAGCACCTCGCCGTCCAGGCCGGCGCGGCTCGCGGCCAGCAGCAGTGGGCCGACCTCCGCCTCGATCTTGGCCAGGGCCACACCGGCGAGCTGGCGGTCCAGGGTGATCGCGGTCAGCAGCCGGTGCTCCCCGGCGTCGTACACCTGTGCGCCCTGGCCGCAGACGGCGAGGCCCTGGTAGCCGAGGTCGTCGAGGATGTGCCGGGTCCACGGGACGGCTCGGCCGGTGACGACGATGTGCGCGGCGCCCGCCGCGGCGAGTGCCACACGGGTGCGCTGCGAGACCGAGTCGTCGGAGCGCAGGAGCGTTCCGTCGAGGTCGGTGGCGATCAGTCGGTACGGGAAGCCCACCACGGAGTCCCCGGCGGGAGCGGCGTCGCTCACTTGGCCACCGGCTCCAGGATCTCCCGGCCGCCGAGGTACGGGCGCAGCACCTCGGGCACGCGCACGGAACCGTCGGCCTGCTGGTGGTTCTCCAGGATCGCGACGATCGTGCGCGGTACGGCGCACAGCGTGCCGTTCAGCGTCGCCAGCGGCCGTACGGTCTTGCCGTCACGGAGGCGGATCTGCAGGCGGCGCGACTGGTACTCGGTGCAGTCCGAGGTGGAGGTCAGCTCGCGGTACTTGCCCTGCGTCGGGATCCACGCCTCGCAGTCGAACTTGCGGGAGGCCGAGGAGCCCAGGTCGCCGGTGGCCACGTCGATCACGCGGAACGGCAGTTCCAGCGAGGTCAGCCACTGCTTCTCCCACTCCAGGAGGCGCTGGTGCTCGGCCTGCGAGTCCTCCGGGACGACGTACGAGAACATCTCGACCTTGTCGAACTGGTGGACGCGGAAGATGCCCCGTGTGTCCTTGCCGTGCGAGCCGGCCTCGCGGCGGAAGCAGGGCGAGAAGCCCGCGTAACGCAGCGGGAGGCGGTCGGCGTCGATGATCTCGTCGCTGTGGTACGCGGCCAGCGCCACCTCGGACGTGCCGACCAGGTAGAGGTCGTCCTTGTCCAGGTGGTAGACGTCCTGCGACGCCTGGCCGAGGAAGCCGGTGCCGGCCATCGACTGCGGGCGGACCAGCGCGGGCGTCAGCATCGGCGTGAAGCCGGCCGCCGTCGCCTGCGCCATCGCCGCGTTCACCAGGGCGAGTTCGAGCAGGGCGCCGACGCCGGTGAGGAAGTAGAAGCGCGAGCCGGAGACCTTCGCGCCGCGCTCGACGTCGATCGCGCCGAGGATCTGGCCGAGCTCCAGGTGGTCCTTGGGCTCGAAGCCCTCGGTCGTGAAGTCACGGATCTCGCCGTGCGTCTCCAGCGTGATGAAGTCCTCCTCGCCGCCGACGGGCACGTCGGGGTGGACGAGGTTGCCGAGCTGGAGGAGGAGCTGCTGGGTCTCGGCCGCGGCCTCGTCCCGCTCGGCGTCGGCCGCCTTGACGTCGGTGGCGAGCCGGCCCGCCTTCTGCAGCAGCTCGGCCTTCTCGTCGCCCGAGGCCTTGGGGATCAGCTTGCCGAGCGCCTTCTGCTCGGCGCGGAGCTCGTCGAAGCGGACGCCGGAGGACCTGCGCCGTTCGTCGGCAGACAGGAGGGCGTCGACGAGCGCGACGTCCTCTCCACGGGCGCGCTGCGACGCGCGCACACGGTCGGGGTCCTCACGGAGCAGGCGAAGGTCAATCACCCCTCAAGGCTACCGGTGTGCGGTTCCGGCCCACGACTTGAAATTGCAGTACGTGGCTTATGGGGTGTTTTGCGTGAAATTTCGATCCCGGTGGAGGGTGCGGACACAGGTCAATGAAGGCCGTGCGACTCCCCGGAACGAAGCAGAAGCGCGGCCCGGAGTTGACTCGATTTCCTTGTGGGGAACGGGACTTGGGGTTCCGCTGTCCACAGGAATCCACAACTCCGGGGAGTTATCCACAGGCTGTGCGAAGGGTCTGTGGATTCAGGGGGTGAGTGTTTCGGGGGCCGTGCGCGAGGCGGGAAATTCTCGCCCCAAACCTCCTCTGCGCCCACGTTCGAGTGGAAATGCGTCGCTCCATGGGATTGCCGGAAGGAAACGGGTGGACGAAGGGTGACCAACGGGGTTGTGGACGAGCTTCCGGCCCGGAGGGTGATTTGTCGACAGGGTGGCACTGCGTTGTCGACTTGTCCCCAGGTCGAGAAGCCCACCTGTGGATAACTTCTGTGGATAAAGAAAATCAGCAGGTAGGACGGTCGCCCCGGACAGGTGGGACGCTTGCCCTAGAACCGGCCGTCCTGGCAGCGCGCCACCCAGTCCGCGGCGGCCACGAACTCGTCGTCCGACGTCCCCGGCACGGCGGCCCGGACGCCCGCCGCCCCGACCACGTCCGCGCGCGGGTACGACCCGAGGAACCGCACCTGGAGGCAGGACCGCTTCAGCCCCATCAGGGCCTCGGCCACCCGCCGGTCGGAGATGTGGCCCTCGGCATCGATGGCGAAGCAGTAGCTGCCGATGCCCTCTCCGGTCGGCCGGGACTGCAGCAGCATCAGGTTGACCCCACGGACGGCGAACTCGCCGAGCAGGTCGCGCAGCCCGCCGGGGTGGTCGTCGCGCTGCCAGATGACGACGGAGGTCTTGTCCGCGCCGGTCGGGGCCGCGGGCCGGGCGGGCCTGCCCACCAGGACGAACCGGGTCTGGGCGTTCTCCGCGTCGTGGATCCCCGTCTCCAGGGCCACAAGGCCGTAGCGCGCCGCCGCGAACTCGCCCGCGAAGGCGGCGTCGTACCGGCCCTCCTGGACGAGCCGGGCGCCGTCCGCGTTCGAGGCCGCCGACTCCCAGACGACGTCCGGCGGCAGGTTGGCCTTCATCCAGTTGCGGACCTGTGGCTGGGCCGCCGGGTGCGCGGTGACCGTCTTGATGTCCGACAGCTTGGTGCCGGGCCTGACCAGCAGTGCGAACGTGATCGAGAGGAGCACCTCGCGGTAGATCATCAGCGGTACGCCCGCGACCAGCTCGTCGAGGGTGGTCGTGATGCCGCCCTCCACCGAGTTCTCGATCGGGACGAACGCGGCCTCGGCCTCGCCGTTGCGGACGGCGTCGAGCGCGGCGGGTACGGAGACCATCGGGACGAGTTCCCGGGTCGCCGTTTCCGGCAGTGTGCGCAGGGCGACCTCGGTGAAGGTGCCCTCGGGACCGAGGTACACGTAGCTGGCTGGCATGGCCTCACCCTAATGGGCCTTGCACAACCCGGCGCACGCTTCTTGCTTCCACCACCCCTGAGGGCGCCCCGGGCCTCCGGCATCCCTCAGGGCCCAGAGCCTTCGGTACCCCTCAAGGTGCCCAGAGCCTTCTGTACCCCTCAGGTGCCCAGAGCCCCCGGCCCCTCACCCCTCCAACAGCCGCTGCCCCACGTACTCGCCCTCCGCCGCCCCGCCCGGCACCGCGAAGAGCCCGCTCGCCTCGTGCCGGACGAACGTGGACAGCGCGTCGCCCCGGTCGAGCTTGCGCTGGACCGGGACGAAGCCGCGCAGTGGGTCGGCCTGCCAGCAGACGAAGAGCAGGCCCGCGTCGGGCACCCCGTCCGCGTCGATGCCGTCGTGGAAGGAGAAGGGGCGGCGGAGCATGGCGGCGCCGCCGTTCTGGTCGGGCCGGGTGATGCGGGCGTGCGCGTTGATCGGGACGACGAGACTGCCGTCGGTGTCGGTCTTCTCCAGGTCCATCTCGGTCGTCTCGGTGCCCCCGCTCAGCGGCGCCCCGTCGGACTTCCGGCGCCCGATGACGCCCTCCTGGTCCTTGACCGAGAGCTTCTCCCAGTCGTCGAGGAGCATGCGGATGCGGCGTACGACGGCGTAGGAGCCGTTCGCCATCCACGCCGGGTCGTCGGACGAGCCGGACCCGGCCGACTCCGGTACGAAGATCCGCTCGTCGAAGTCGGACTCGGTCGGCTTCGGGTTGCGGGTGCCGTCGATCTGGCCCATCAGGTTGCGGGCCGTCATGGGCTGGGAGGTGGCGCCCGGCGAGCGGTTGAAGCCGTTCATCTGCCAGCGCACGCGCGCCGCGCCGCCCGCGTCCTTCTGGATCGCGCGCAGGGCGTGGAAGGCGACGAGGGCGTCGTTGGCGCCGATCTGCACCCACAGGTCGCCGTCGCTGCGCGCCTTGTCGAGCTGGTCGGAGGAGAAGTCGGGCAGGGGGTCCAGGGCGTCCGGGCGCTGCTTCTCCAGCCCCGTACGGGCGAAGAAGCTGTACCCGAAGCCGAAGGTGACCGTGAGGGACGACGGTCCGGCGTCGCGGGCCACGTCCGTGTCGTCCTGCGCGGCCGCTTCACCCGCCATCAGCCGCCGGGCCGTCTCCGACCAGCGGCGCAGCAGGGCGGCGGCCTCCTTGCGGCCCGCGCCGGCCGCCAGGTCGAACGCGACGACGTGGCCGCGGGCCTGTAGCGCGTCGGTGATCCCGGGCTGATGTTTCCCGTGAAACATCAGCTCCTCCGCGCCGAGCGAGGTGAGCGGTGTGATCTTCTCGGGCGCGGGCGCGGCCGCGTACCCGGCGGCTCCGCCCGCCGCGCCCAGCACGAGCCCGGTCGCCCCGGCGGTGCCGAGCAGCGTCCGCCGCGAAAACACTGTCCCCTTCGGGGAGGCGTCTTCGGAAACGGCATCCCTGGGAGGGGCGTTTCGGGAACCGGTGGCCTTGGGGGAGGTGTTTTTCACAGTGCCCCCGCCGGTCTCCTCGGGCACAGCGCCCGGCACCTCGGACATGGAATGGTCAGCCATGGTGTGGTTCAGCCGATCTTCGCGTTCTTGTTGACGGTCACCTGGTCGATGTCGGACGTGCGTACGGTGACCGCGACCTCCCAGTCGCCCGCCATCGGAATCTGGACCCCGCTCGCCGACCAGTGCCCGGTGGAGATGCGGTCGGGGACCACGGGCAGCGGGCCGATCTCCTTCGCCTCCAGGGTGAAGGCGACCTTGATCTCGGGGATGTCGAAGGCCCTGCCGTTGGGCCGCTGTACGTAGACGTGCATGTCGTTGGCGCCCACCCGCGCGGGGTCGAGGTCGACCCGTACGACGCCCTGGCCGTCCTCGCCGCCCGTGTCGAACGAGATGTCCAGGGACAACGCCCCGGCCTGCCCGGACTCCTGCACGGCCGCGGTGGCCGCCTTGGCCTCCTCCACCGTGCGCCCCGGCTCGGCCGACGTCAGCGCCGTCGTGACGGCCAGCAGTACGACGGCCACGCCCGCCTCGGCGAGCACCGACCGGCGCAGACCCGTACGGCCCGGATCGGCGCCCCTGAGCCGCTTCGCGCGCGCGGTGGTCATGGCGGCCCGCTGCCGGGCGAGCTGCGCGGCGCGCTTGGCGTCACCACCGCCTGCGGGCGCCTCCTCGGAGGTCGTGGAGCCTTTCCTCACGGGCGCGGATGTGTCCTCCGTGGCCGCGGATTCTTTCCCGACGGTCGTGGACCCCTTCCCGGCGGTCGCGGATGTTTCCTCCGTCGCCGTGGAGCCTCTCCCGACGCTCGCGGATACCTCCTCCGTTGCCGTAGCCCCCTTCCCGGCGGCCGCGGACGTCTCCGCCCCCGCCGCAGACCCCTTCCCCACGGTCGCGGACGCCTTCTCCGCCGCCGTGGAGCCCTTCCGGGCAGCGGCCGGTTCCTTCGTGCCCGCGCGTTGCTCGGCCACCGTCGCCGACTCCGCCACCGCCTCCGCTGCCGGCGTCTCGGCCAGCTGTGCGGTCCAGCGGCGCGAGATCCACCCGATGCCCAGGAGCAGGATCACCAGCCCGATCTTCACGAGCAGCAGCTGCCCGTACGACGTGTCGGTGAGTGCGGACCAGGTGCCGACCTGGCGCCACGACTGGTAGATCCCGGTCGCGGCCAGTACGACCACGCCGCCGAACGCGACGCGCGAGAAGCGTCGTACGGCCGCCGTGTCGATCTGCGCGTCCACGGGCGCCCGGAACAGCGCCACGAGCAGTGCCACCAGCCCGCCCAGCCACACGGCGACCGCCAGCAGGTGCACCACGTCGACGGGCATCGCGATGCCCGTCTGGATCCCGGTCGAGGCGTGCTCGGCCATGGCCCAGCTCGCGGCGAGCCCGGCCGCCACCACGCTCCCGCCGATCGCCAGCCCGAAGGCGAGGTCCCGTTTCTCGGCGCTCTGCTCGTCGTCCCCCGGGTCTTTCTCCCCCGCGTCTTCCTCCCCCGTGTCTTCCCCCCCTTCGTATTCCTTCTCCTCGTATTCCTCTTCTTCCTCTTCCTCGTACTCTTTCTCCTCCTCGTACTCATCAGGCTCGTCCCGCCGTGCGTACGCCCCGAAGAGCACGGCGATGAACAGGGCCGCCGCCGCGAGGAGCAGGAGTCGGGAGACCAGGGCGGCCCCCGTCTTGGTCTGGAGCACGTCTCCCAGCAGGCTGAGGTCGAAGATGTCACCGACCTTGCCGGACCCGGTGTACGAGCCACGCAGCAGGAGCATCGAGAGCGTGGCGGCGGTCAGCGCGAGCCAGCCGGACACCACCAGCCGCTGGACCGGCCGTACCCCGGCACCGCGCTGCCAGCAGGCCAGGACGAAGGCCGCGCCGCCGACCAGGAGGATGAAACCGGCGTACGACATGTAGCGCGCGAAGCCGTAGAGCACGCCGACGACCCCGCCGCCCGCAGTCTGCTCGGGCGCCGCGAACGTCGTCTTGGAGGGCGCGCCCACGGAGAAGGTGTAGGCGCCCGAGACGGGGTGGCCGTCCGCCGAGACCACCTGGTAGGTGATGGTGAACGTGCCGTTGGGCAGGCCCGCGTGGAGCTTCACGGCGTACGTGGTGCCGCCCAGCTCGGACGTCTCGCCGGTGTCGACCTGCTTGCCCTTGGGGTCGAACACGCGCACTGAGCCGTCGGACATCGCGACCTTCTCGGAGAAGGTGAGCGACACCTGGGCCGGGGCCTGCTCGACCACCGACCCCTGCTGCGGGTCGCTCCCGGTCAGCGCGGCGTGCGCGGAGGCCGGTGCGGTCCCGGCGAGCAGCGCGCCCGCAACGGCGAGCAGCAACAACAGCAGCGTCCGCACACGCCGCCCTCGGGGAGCGGCGGCGCGTCGCAGAGATGCGCGCGGGATCGGGGCGGTCAGCGGGGTCAGCGGGGTCAACAGGGGTCCCTTCCCTCAGTGCCCGGTCTTGGGGTTGTACGTCGCCGACTTCACCGGCATCCGAACCGTGATCGCCTCGCTCTTGGCGAAGTGCAGCTCCACGGACACCGTCTCGCCTTCCTTCGGCTTGCGCTTCAGGTTCTCGAACATCAGGTGGTTGCCACCACTTTCGAACACGAGCTCGCCGTCGGCGGGGACTTCGAGGTTCCTGGCCTCCTCCATCGACTGTCCGACCGTCCGGTGCACGGTGACCGTCTCGGCGATGTCGCTGGTGACGGAGGAGAGCTCGTCCTCGGTGTCGCTCTTGTTCTCGATGACGAGGAACCCGGCCGCCAAGGAGTCCGAGACGGGCTGCGGCATGTACGCCGACGCCACCGACAGGCCGGCCTCGGAGGCGCCGGAATTCTCCGAGCCCCCGCAGCCCGCGAGCGTCAGCGCGGCGACCGCGACCAGGGCGGGCCCGGTGAGGCGCCTCACGGGTTCTCCCCCTTGAGGAGTTTGGGCAGGTCCTGCTCGTAGTCCTCCACGGTCGCGTCCTCCCCGTACAGCACATAGCCCCCGTCGGTCTTCGGCGAGAACGCGATGACCTGGGTGCCGTGCGCCGACGTGACCTTGCCGTTCTTGTCCTCGACGGGCGGCTCGATGGTGATGCCGAGGGTGCGGGCGCTCGCCTGGATCGTGTCGAAGTCGCCGGTCAGGCCGACGATGTCGGAGTCGATGCCCTTGAGCCACTCGCCGAGTGCCTTCGGGGTGTCCCGCTCCGGGTCGGTGGTGACGAAGACGATGCGCAGGTCCGCCAGCTCCGACTTCGGCAGCTCCTTGGACACCTCCTTCTTGGCGACGGCGATGTTGTTCATCGTCAGCGGGCAGATGTCGGGGCAGTTGGTGTAGCCGAAGTAGATCAGTGTGGGCTTGCCCTTGGTCTGCTCACGGAAGTCGTACGACTCGCCGTTCGTGTCCGTAAGGACGAGGTCGGGCTTCTCGAACGGCCTGTCGAGAACCGTCGCCGCCTTCTCTGTGCCCGCCTCGACGGACACCTCGGCGACGGGTGTGCCGGTGTCGTCGCCGCTGCCGCAGGCGGTCAGGGTGAGAGTGGCCGCGGCGAGCAGGGCGACGGCGGTGTACGTCTTCTTCGTGTTCGTGCGCATAGAAAAATGTCCCAGATGTTCGAGTCCCGGCGCGCACCGGGGTCGTATGCCGATGCCGTGACGACGGTGACGTCGTACGACTCCCGCGTGCGCGCCGAGGGGTGAGCCGAAGGGGAGGGCGTCAGGCGTTGGTGCGCCGACGGCCGGCCAGCACACCGTAGGCGACACCCGCGGCGCCGACGACGATGCCCACGACGCCCAGGACGCGGGCGGTGGTGTCGCTGCTGTCGGCCGAGGCGGCCTCGGTGGTGGAGTTGGCGGAGGTGGCCTCGGCGTCGTCGGTGGCCTCGGCGTCCTCGGACTTTGAGGAACCGGACCCGTGGTGGCCGTCCTCGGAGGCGGCGGACAGGGTGAGCACCGGTGCCGGGCTCTCGGGCTCCTCCTCGCCCTCCTGCGGCTCCTCGATCCAGCGCACTACCTCGTCGTTGGAGTACGTCTGGAGCGCCTTGAACACCATCTCGTCGGTGTCCTCGGGCAGCGGGCCGACCGAGACCGGGAACTTCTGGAAGAAGCCCGGCTCGACGCCCTTGCCGGTGGCGGTCCAGGTGACCTTGGTGACGGCCTCGTCGATCTTTCGGCCGTGCAGGTCGATCGGCTCGTCGAGCTTGGACTTGGTGACCTTCGTGGTCCAGCCGTCGACGGGCTGCGGCATCACCGAGGCGAGCGGCTGGTCGGCCGGGAAGTTGATTTCGAGCTTGGTGGTCGAGGCGTTGTCGCGCTCGTTCGGGACCCTGAAGTCGATGACCGCGTACGAGCCCTGGGCGGCCTCGCCCTCGGGCACCACGGTGACGTGCGCGAACGTGGGGGAGGACAGGACGAGAACGGCCGAGGCGGCGATGGTGCCGACGGCGGCGATACGGGAAACCTTCATGGCTGGTGACACTCCACGGTGAGCTTTGGATCCGGTGAACCGAACCCGGTGGGTCCGGTGGGTCCGGTGCGGAAGAGGGACGCGCGTGCGCTGCGGTGCCTTCGGGAGTCTTCGGGTGCTGGGAGTCTTCGGGCCGTGGGGCCGTGGGGCCGTGGGGCCGTGGGGCCGTGGGGCTGTGAAAAAGCGCCTCCTGGGGAGGGCGATCACAAACGATGCCCCTGGGGACGTCGAAAACGACCGGCACGCGCGCGTGCCGCACGACGGCACCCCTCAGGCGGAACCCGGGTGGCGCGTCAGGCGGCGAGGGTGAACGCGTCGAGCGCGGCGGCGGAGGGAGGGCCGCGTCGGATCACCGTGTGCTGGAGTGCGGTGGTACGGAGGGCGCGGGGCGCCGGATGCGCCGTGCGCGGGGCGCGCGGCGCCGTATCCGGCGTACCCGGGAGCCCCGTGCGCAGGGCGCGCACCAGCGCGAGCGCCCCGCGCAGGGACCGTACGAGGGTCGCCTCCGCGGAGAGTCGTACGAGGCGCAGCAGCGCCAGGTCCCCGCGGCGCAGCACCCACCCGGCGGCGACGGCCGCGAGGACGTGGCCGAGCAGCATGGGCAGGGACGGCAGGACGGACGCCGAGGAGCCCGCGGCCGTCGACACGGCGTCCGCGGACTCGTGCGCGGCGGGCGTGTGGAGCCCTCCGTCGAGCCCCACGTCGAGCCGCGCGTCCGCGAGGATCCGCTGGGCCTGCGCAGGGCTGATCGCCGCGGCGGCGACCCCGCACACGAGCCGGGCGGCCCGCTCCACCAGCGCTGCGTCCATCGCCGCAGAGGCGTTGGCGGCGGCGGAAGCGGCGGTGTGGGAAGTCTCGGTCCCGTGCTGGCCGAGCCCGAACACCGTGTGCAGCACGGTCTGGCCCAGCGCCAGAAGCGCCACGATGCCCGGTAGCGCGCGCACCCGCCCGGCGAGCGGGGTCACGACGGCGAACACGGCGAGGAATCCGGCGCCCAGGCTCCACAGCGGAATCGAGTCGCAGGAAGCGAGCGTGTGACCTGCCCCGGCCAGCACGACGCAGACCGCGGCGAACACCGCGGCCCGCAGAACCCGGAGCTCGCCTCCGGAGCGCGCCGTGCGCTGGTGGGGGGCAGTCATGGCGGGCCCATCATCGCACTGGCCTTGTCCGTCCCATACGGCAGGTCCACAAGGGGACGTACGGAAAGAAGAGGGGCGTGCGTTCAGCCGGGCGCCGTGGAGGCGGGCCAGGCAGGGGTGGTGACCGTTCCGAAAAGTCACCTTCTGTGGCGGTGGAATGGGCGGCTGTCCCGGCGAAACGCGTCCCCATACACCGGTTTCCGTCGTCCGTGCATCCGCCGTATGGGCGGCATCACGCGATCGAGGTGCTTACACACCTGCACTCAGGGCAATACGTAACGGTATGTCGAGCCGCGGCCGGGAGGCTGGAGCATGAGCATCTGGTGGTCACTCCATCTGCGTCGTGACGCCGCCAGTGTGCCGCTCGCCCGGCGCCTGCTGCTCGGCACGATGGAGACCGCGGGCGTGGACCCGGACGTCTGCTACGACCTCTCCGTCGCCCTCAGCGAGGCCTGCGCCAACGCCGTCGAGCACGGCGGGAACACCGCGGCGGGCCCCTCCGAGGCGTACCGGGTCACCGCCTACCTCGACGGCGAGAAGTGCCGCATCGAAGTGGCCGACTCCGGCCCGGGCTTCCCCCCGGCCTGCGCCCACACCCCGATCCGCCCGGCCCGCATGGAGGACGAACACGGCCGCGGGCTCGGCCTCATCCAGGAACTCGCCGATCACGTGCACATCGGCAACAAACCGGGGCGGAGCGGGGCTGTGGTGAGCTTCGACAAGATCCTCAAGTGGCGGGAGGACGCGCCGCTGATGGCGGTGTAGCGCTGCGGCGCGGACCGAGGTGCGGGATCGGCGATCCGAGCCGCGGAGTGGGTCCGAAGCCCGTGCGGCGATGGAGATGACGCCCTCCTCGACACCGAGGGCTTCCTGGACCGCCTCGGTGACCTTCGCGACGAGGTGTGGTCCCGCTGCTGCTCGTCGAGGGGCGTGGGCGGGATGATCCGGCTTACGCCCACGTCCTTTCCGACCGCATCCGGCATGTGCCGCCCCCGCCGCCACACCAACTCTCAGACCCTGCACCCCTCCTTGCCGGCGGCGAACACCTGGGACGGTTCGAGTCAGCGCATTGCCGGTGAGCGAGGGACGGTGAAACCGTCATAAACAGGCACACCGGGCAGTCAGTTGGAGAACAATCAGTTGGAGAGAGGACGCGCCGCTGGGGCGGTGTAGCGCTGGTGGTGAGTGCTCAGGGCGGGGGATCAGGGCTCTGATCTGGTGAAACGGTCCGCTCTGTGATGTCAGCGCACAGGCGGTGGTGCGGTCGGCGTGTCCTGCTGGGGGTCGGTCCAGCTGTCGAGGAGCCGTAGGGCCTGGGCGGTGGCGGAGCCGGGTTCGACGTTGTAGACGCACAGGGTCTGGTCGGTGTCGCCGGGGGCTTGGAAGGACTCGTAGGAGAAGTGGAGGTCGCCGACAAGGGGATGAAGGGGATGGTGGTAGTGCTTGGCGCCGTGGGTGCGGCGCAGGACGCGGTGGTCGTTCCACCAGGTGGCGAACTCGGGTGAGCGCAAAGTGAGTTCTCCGACGAGATCGGCAAGTCGGCGGTCGTGGGAGTAGCGGCCGGCTGCGAGGCGGAGTATCGCGACGGTTTCCGCGGCGATCCGTTCCCAGTCGCCGACGCGGTCACGGGCCTGGGGGTCCAGGAGGTAGTAGCGGGCCGGGTTGCGGTGTGGTGCGGGGAGGGCGTCGAAGGCGGTCAGGACTGCGCGGCGAGGCGCTTGGAGGCCGATCGAGAAGAAGGGCGGCAGTTCCCTGGCGATCGCCGCCGACGTGACCGATGTCGCGGCGACGCGGGCGGCGGCCGACCGGGTGGCAGCCGAACTGGGGGGTGTCGACCTGCTGTTCAACAACGCGGGTGTCATGCCGCCCACCCCTGTCGAGGAGCTGGCCGCCGACCAGTGGCAGCGCCAGATCGACCTCAACATCACCGGCCTGATGAACGTCGTCGGAGTGTTCACGCCTCAGCTGGTCGAGGCCGCCCGGGAACGGGGCGTGGCCGATCTGATCAACACTTCGTCGATCGCGGCGCAGAACATCTTCCCGAACTTCGCCGTGTACTCCGCCACCAAGGCGTACGTCACCCACCTCTCCCGCCACCTGCGCGCGGAGCTGGGCGGGAAGAACGTACGAGTGTCGGCCGTCGAGCCGGGCATCGTCGGTACCGAACTGCAGAGCCACTTCACCGACGAGGGCGTCCTTCAGTGGCTGGACGGGTCCAAGGAGACGATGGAGTGGCTGACGCCGCAGGACATCGCGCGGACCGTCGGTTTCATCGCGGCTCTGCCACGGCAGCTGTAGTTCTTGATCACAGCTGGTCGTGATGGCGGTGTCGTTGCTGGTGGCAGGCTGTCGCGATGGCTTGGTGCCGGCGGCGCCA